>JAPLVI010000113.1 GCA_026397195.1 Candidatus Berkelbacteria bacterium
ATCTGACTTGGGTTACCGGTGGCATCAACCGCGCGTGAAATCCGGTTCCAGGATGTTTTTTGTGTACTGGTCAAACCGTTGTAAAGTGGATAACCTGAAAGTTCGGTCAGTTTGGTTGCTAGAATTTGATTCTTTTGGCTAGCAGTACCAACGCTATTAATGGCTGTTAATAATTTATCAGTGACAATTATATTTTTTCCTGAAACGACTTTATCTTGTGATTGTCCGCCAGTCGTCTGGCAAAAAGTAATTGAGCCGTCAAAGTAACCACCTGATGTATTCAGGGGTGTATTTGAATCACCGAGATAGAGAATGTTATTGACTTGCGCTTTGTTAATCGTGGTTTTGGCCAAATTAGCTGCCGAGGATAGACGAAAATAACCACTGCCAAGATTGCCGAAATACTTGTAATTCATTCCCTGATCATTTAGCTCGTAAATGCCGTTATCAGCATAACAGAGTGGGACATCAATTATTTTTGACTCATTAATACTTTCAATAGTAAAACTGTCCGACCGCCTGTCTCCCTTATACTTGGGAAGTGAGGTGATATACCAGCGGTAATTGCCCACACCGAAGTTAGGTTCAAAAATGGCACCATTTTCATCAAATTTATACTCACCAACAAGAGTTTCTCCTGGTTTTAAACTCGAAGTTTCTTCCTGCTGCCCTTGAGTATTGGTTACATCGCCGACCTCTTTTACCACAAATTTAGATGCCGCAGCGATAGGCCCAGTAATTCCTCTAATAACTCTTCCAAAAAAACCACCTCCGGTCATAGCCACTCTTCTGGCTTTTTCTGACAATTTAATATTTTTTAGATATCCAGCGTCGATAGCGAAGCGAAAAACAAGTGGGGTAATGTAAATCCTACTGCTGTTAACCTCGTCCGGAAAATACATCCTCGGGTCAACACTTGCCGGATCATAAGTAATTTTATCTTTATTATCACCCAGAACAACAAATCTAATCTGCATCTGGCTAAAAAGTGTTGCTGCAAATTGGTTGCGAGAGGCTGCGTCTTTGAATATTACTTTGACGATGTATTCAAGATTTTCTCTGGTAACCGGTTTTTTAGTGGTGGCTCCGGGCACAAAAGCAGTATCCCACTCAATCTTTGAAACACCGGCATTGGCCTTTGCCCAAGTTTCAAACTCTTCCCAGGTTTGCCATCGTCCGCCGGGCAAAATCTGCCATTTACCTCTCTCAAAGGAATCTATTTTCTTTTTAATGAAACCCAAAACATTTTGCTGGGCAAAAGGTGTATTCTCGGCAAAATTGTCGTAATATTCTATTCCGAAAGTCTCTGCAACTGCTTTGGCAAATTCTATTTGGTTTTCATCAGTAGTTTTTGGTCCTTCAAAAAATTGAAAAATATATTCCACGTCGGTTGAAGATGGGTTTACTGGGTCTTGTCCTTGTTGCAGCGTCAAAATTACCGTTTGGCAATTTTCTCCCGGCTTGCATTCCTTTTCCGCACTGCCATAACCCTCTTTACTGGCGGTATATTTGAAAATAGTGTAATTGTGGTTAAAAATGGCTACACCGTCAGCGGTCGAACCATCAGGATTTGTAATGGTACTTGTTGTTTTAGTGGCTCGGTCGACCCAACTACCAATGTCATTTTCTACAATCCACTCCGCTACTGTTACTTGAGCATCGTTAATACCATCATTTTTCTGGTCTAGAACTATAACTTTTTTTTCATTGGCTATAGGCGGCGTCTGGCCGGAGACATCAATCTCAATTTTAACTCCAGTCATAGTGCAACCCAGCAAAACAAAGTCGCCAAGTCCTGTTTGAATATGAGCATAACCGATATATTCCTTTGTCTGGCCATTTTCGGTTCGGGTGTAAACCGCCTTTAGCTTAATTGAGGTGCTTAGATGTTTTTTGTCAATATTAGTTGCGTTGAAATTTCCATCGTTTTGCACTGGTATCTCCTGGGTAGAGTTGTCAAGCGGATTTTCTATTATTACCTTTAGTGTTTCCCCCGCACGAACATTAATCGGCGCTTGCGTACTTTTTTCAATTACGCGGCCAGCAATTGAGCCAAGGTCGTTTTGAGACATCAAACTCGTATTAACAGTAAAGGTCTGCTGATCATAAACTGCTGGGAGATAAACAAGCATTGTCTTATCTTGACCCATTCTGGCAACAAAAAGTTTATATTGAACCGGATTTTCAGTTATTGGGACACCATCGAATTGATAATCACCATATTGCCCGGTTGTTGTCTCGGCCTTCTGGCCGCTCTTTAGAATGACTATTGAACCATCAAGATTAAATAATTTAACTGAAGCAACTGGAGGCAGGATGGGGCTTGAGCCGCAACCGTTATAGACAACACCCTTGAGATTAAAGTTACCATAAACAAAGGGGGAAGCTGTAAGTGTCAAATCCTGGCGTTTGTTCTTGGCAGTATACAAACCGGATATGGTCACTGGGTCTCCGTTTTTATAGCCATCTGCCGTGGCTGATACGGTATAATCTCCTGTATAGCTGCCATTATTAAGTGGAGGTTGAGCAGGGTTAATCGGACAAACCATATAAAAACCGTCTGCATTAGTTGTCACCGGACTCGGCGGCATGATTGTAACATTACCCGCCTTCACAGTGACTTGTGCTCCGGAAATTGGTTCGTTAGTATATGCATCGGTAACTGTGCCAAAAACCGAATATGCCTGAGCCGATGTTCCAAGCTCAAGAACGACTGGATTGGGCTTCACCCGCGTCGGGTCGGTGGGGCTGCTGTCGGCCGTAACAAGAACACTACCATCATGAGGATTTTGATAACTAACTGTTTGCGGATTACAGGTTGGAGCCGTATATTTAACCGTATAAGTAACATTCCTGTCCAAATTGCCGATTTGATAATGACCATTAGTATCAGTTGTTGTGTTGCTGACACCGGCTCTTACATTTACTCCGGGCACTGGGATGTTCGCGTCCCCTATTGGATTCTTACCAAAGACATAGCCATCAATCGCACCTTTGTCTTCTTCTGGGGGCGGGTTTCCTCCTTCGGGAGAAGTAATAAATGTTGCACTCAAGACTTGGCCCGAATTCAAACCGTGAACCTTTAAGACAATTAATCCAAATAAATCATCAGGGTCCCCTTTTTCCTGAGGATATGTAGCTGAATCATAAAGACTAAAAGCGCAGCTTTTTTTGGGGTCTTTTTGCAAACGAATATAGAAGATTTTATTAGGATTGCCTTCCAAATTAACCGTAAATTCAGAATAAATACCATCAGCTTTTTGTGAAGTGGTCCCACCTAAAACCTCACCGGAAGTTGACTTCGCATTTTTTGTTGGTTGCCCTCCGGTATCGCAGGCGGCAGTCTCCTCCGCATAATCAGTATTTTCTTTGTAATATACCTTGACTCCTGAAACGGCATTGCCGCTAGGGCCAGCTTCCCCGCTTTCAAAAACCTTAATTTTAATCTTTGCCTGCCCTTCGTTACTAGTGCTTTGAATGACATCAGCCAGCCCGGCAAACCAGCCCTGTTTAAGGCCGATGCCGACACCAAAAACAATAATAATTGCTAAAATAATGACAACAAAACTGATAATTTTTGTCCTTCTACTCATAAAACTAATTCCCTTCTTCGATAACCTTATTTTTTTTGTTTTTCGCGACCGCGAAGATATATATTATTTCTAATATTCCTGCTGTATTTAAGATTAAGAGAATAATGTACCAAACTAAATCATTGTTCCTGGCTGATTTCCAAAGGGCAATTCCTTTCCAAATCAAGCTCCAGATAATAATTATGGGTAAAATTGCCGCTAGCCAAACCGGCATTTGATTACCATTTGGTCCAAACATAATCCTCCTTTTGTATATTTAATCGAATCACGAATCAACAATTACGAATCAAGGTTTTTGATTTTTTAATCAAGCCATTGGTCATTTTGTTTAGCGTTATGGTTTTCGATGCCAATTCTCGGAATTTTTCTTTTGAAATAAAACCAATATCTCTAGCAATCAACAACTGGTTCTGTGTTTCAGTTAAAGAACCCAAAGACATCGAATAAAATCTCGACTTTTCTTTATAAGTAGATCTGCTGAAACCTTCGGCAAGATTGGAAGTAAAAGAAATAACTGCACGCCTAAGTTGCGTAGTTAAACCAAACATTTCTTCTTTCGGAAAATCTTGGGTTATTTTATAAATCTCCAAGACAAATTGATGACCATCCTGCCAAACCCTTAAATCAGTAAATGATTTAATCTTTCCTTGATTCTTAATTCGTGCTTCTTGATTCATTTTATTTACTAAAATACAAAACAACTGCTAAAATAATCACCATTAAAACCAAAACGCTCATCAAAATCAATAAAATGTTTCTAACTTGCATATTAATTCAACAATATCTTCTTTATTATACCAGATAAATTATTGATGCTCAATTAAATTATTGGTACGGCGGGCAATGGTCAGCATTCCTCGTCCGAGATAGGTTAAAGTATGTATTACCTCGCGTCCTTTTTTTCTTTTTTCTATTAAGCCCGATAGCTCAAGCCGACGGCAGTGTTCGGCGGCCGTCTTTAGATTTAAGTGCAGAAATTCGGAAACTTCACTTAAACTTAAACCCCCGCTTTCGGCTAAGGTGTCCAGAATTAAAAGACGCTTGGCACTGGCTAGCCCTTTAAAGATGGTTTCGGTTTTTTTAAGTGCTCTTAAAGTTTTCATATTCTTATATTCTTAAGAAAATGAGAATTCAATTAATTTTTTAAAGTTAATTTGTTTAAATTAACTTTAAGATTAACCTTCGCCTAATTTTTTTCTGGCATTTTCTAGCAAAAAATTTTTTTCTACTTCCCTTGATCTTTCAATTCTAGCGTCAATAACCGCTCTAATTCTGTCTTCCTCAATCCCCTGCCTGTCTTCGCCAATTTTTGATATCTGCCAATTTCCTGCCTGACCATCAGAATTTAGGGGAGCTAATAAAATGGTTGCAGTAAACATCTTGTCGCCTATTTCATCTATCTGAGTAAAAATTGGATCTTCTCCGTTGCGTCTGTCTCTGGCTTTATTAATAGCTTCTATACTAGCGCCGCCGATATAAGCGATCGGGGTTTTGCCATGAAAGACCTTACCCACAACACTACTACCAAAGATTGAATGTTCTTCCGGAGCAAGATTGAGCATTTGCGAATTAACATCACTTCCTTTTTCTATAAAATATTCTTTCATGCGCTCTTCTTCCTATTTTGAAAATCTGTGAACGATAGATAATATAGCCCGGTTTCATCGCCGTCAAATAATATCTTCCTTTTTCGGCAATCATCATAAATCTGCCTTTGCCGTCGGTCGCTTTAACTTCCTTTACTCTGGCGTGTCCAGCCTCATCAATTTTAACCAAACGAACCATAACTAAACCCACAGGCTCACCATAAGCATCATCAACCACCCGACCAAAGGCACGAGTTCCGGCAAAAGCATGATAGAGAAGAAACCCCCATAAAATGATATAAACTATTATTACAATAATATTAAGAACGGAAAATTGAGCGATAAGAGCAACAATGGCAATAAAGGAACCTAACACAAGAAGAGGAGTCCTAATGATGGATAAAATTCGCTTGATAGTT
>JAPLVI010000137.1 GCA_026397195.1 Candidatus Berkelbacteria bacterium
AGAGAAATTAAAGAAGGCAACCGCATTTTTGGTGGTATCAAGGAGATGATTAATCTGCCTGATGCGATGATCATTTTTGATACCAATAAAGAAATTATTGCTGTCAAAGAAGGTGCCAAACTTAATATCCCGATTATCGGCATCAATGATATGAAATATCAAAAGAAACTTATAAGCAAATTCATTCCCATAAACGATGAATCAAAGAATGCGATGAAGCTTTTGGCTGAAACTTTCGTCGCCGCTATCAAAGAAGTAAAAAAAGAAAAATAATTTCGTTCACATTAGTAAATTTTGAGTTAGTTATTACGAGTTCTCGATAACTCGAAATAGAAAATAATCGAATACTATGACAAAAGCTAAAGATATTGCCGCGCTGCGCAATGAAACCGGTGCAGGAGTTATGGATTGCAAGGAGGCACTGATTAAAGCTAATGGCAATAAAGAAAAAGCACTCGAAATTTTAAAGACAATGGGTAAAGATAAAGCTAAAAAAAGACAAGATCAAATGACCAAACAAGGATTGATTGAAGCTTATGTTCATAAAGGCTCTCGCATTGGAGCAATAGTTGAGGTTGCCTGCGAGACGGATTTTGTCGCTAGAACTCTCGATTTTAAAAAGCTGGCTCATAATATAGCGATGCAAGTCGCCTCAATGGATGCAAAAGACGTGAAAGAATTATTGTCTCAGCCATTCATATTTGATGAGAAAAAAACTATTGGTGATTTAATCGAAGAAGTCACGGCGAAGACCGGTGAAAAATGCGAAATCAAAAGATTTGAAAGATTTGAAGTGGGGGAATAGTTCTCTTTAAAAATTGTTTTTTCATTTTAGTTAGTATTGTGGTATAGTATTAAAGAATAATTAAGTTGTGGAAAAAAATAAGTTTACAGATGGTGATAGTTTGCTTTTGAGATGCGAGACTGGTTGACAAAAAAGGAAGGCGTAAATAAACTAAATTTAAAAGAGATAAGTGCTAAAAAAGTCGAAGTTTTTAGAGCAATTAAATAAAGTTCTATATAAGGAGTAGCATGCTTGAAACAAAAGCGAGGGCGAAAAGGACGGCAGGAGTAGATAAAAGTGTTAGAAAAATAATCGAAGCGGAAAGAAGGCGTCAATTCGAAGGACTGGAGATGATTGCTTCAGAGAATTATACTTCGGCGGAAGTTTTAAACGCCTGTGGTTCAGTTCTTACTAATAAGTATGCCGAGGGTTTTCCCGGTCATCGTTACTATGGTGGATGTCAAGAAATTGACCGCGCCGAAACTTTGGCTATTGAAAGATTGAAAAAACTTTTTAATTGTAAATTTGCCAATGTCCAGCCGCACTGCGGCTCGGCGGCTAATATGGCGACTTATTTTGCTCTCATTAGTCCCGGTGACAAAATTTTGGGGCAAAGCATGGACAGCGGTGGCCACTTGACCCACGGTTCACCGGCTTCATTTTCAGGAAAAATATACGATGCTTACTCTTATGGAATTAATCGTAAAACTGAACTACTTGAGTATGACGAAATCCGCCAAATCGCCAAAAAAGTTAAACCCAAGCTTATTATGTGCGGTTATTCTGCTTATTCTCGAACCATTAATTTTAGAAAATTTAGGAAAATCGCCGATGAAGTTGGCGCTTACCTGGTAGCCGATATTGCCCACATTGCTGGAATTAGTGCCGCAGGTTTTCATCCCTCGCCGATCGGCGTGGCGCATGTTGTTACCTCAACGACGCATAAGACTCTTCGGGGCCCACGCGGCGGTATCATCATGACCAATGATGAGGAAATTGCCACCAAAATAAATAAAGCGATTTTCCCCGGCATGCAAGGCGGACCTTTGGAACATATTATTGCCGCCAAAGCTGTCGCTTTTGGCGAAGCACTCAAGCCAAACTTTAAACGATATATTAAAAGACCCCGCCCGAACTGGTGCCATAGTAGTCGAAGCGCCCTGACTTAACGATTGCCTTCAAGGCCGCCAGATTGCTGATCATCCCCAGAGACTCGGCGTAAGTAACTGTCCTC
>JAPLVI010000040.1 GCA_026397195.1 Candidatus Berkelbacteria bacterium
GAATATGAAAAAAATAAATATACTCCGGTTTCTATAAATCTTTCGACCCTCAAAAAAACTGAATATGTTTTCGCGGGTGAAATTATTAAACCAACTTCAATCGAATATATTGAGGCAAAAAACTCAATTATTTTCGTTGACCAGAATAAGGCAGGGCTTTTATTTTTAACGACTAAAGAATACGAGTGAAAAACGAAATCCTAAATACTAAATCCTAATTTCTAAACAATATCAAATGCTCAAAATTCAAAAAACAAAAGACAGCTACCTTAAACATTTGAATTTATAATTTTGTATTTGTTTAGGATTTAGAGTTTAGAATTTAGAGTTTTAACTATATTATGGCTGTTGACCCAATCAGACATCCTGAAAAAAAGAAAAAGAAAAAAGGCGAGCCTGAAACCAGAGAGGGCAAAGCAAGACAAGATTACGCCGCAAAACAAATTGAGGCGGACCGTCGTGCCGCTGCCGCTCTTGGTGGTGCTGAAACCCCCTATGGTGCTCCTCAAACAAGGCCTCGAAGATATGCTCCGGAAGAACAAGAAGAACCTGAAGAACAAAGAGAAAGAAGAAGAGGAGGGAGAAGAGGAGGACGACGCAAGGGAGAAAAAGAAAAAGAGAAAGGAAAAGAGGAAGAAACAAAAGAGGAGCCGGAAGAGAAACAACCGGAAGAAGAACCGGGGAAAGAACAGCCAGAAGAAGGAGAAGTTAAAGAAGGGCCCGAAGGGGAAGCTAAGCCCGGAGAACAGCCGGAGGGTGAGGGTACACCTGGAGAGGTTCCTCCCGGTGAAGTTGAACCTGGGGTCCCTCCAGAGGCAGCCCCGGGAGCTACCCCCGAAGTCGCGGCCGAAGGAACAAAAGATGTTCTAGCTGCCGAGGGCGGCAAGGACTTAGCAGAGGCAGAAGTAGCCAAAGATGTTGTTGAGGCAGAAGTAGCAAAGGACGTCGGGGGAGAAATTGTTTTGGGTGAAGCCACCGGGGGAGTTTCAATCTTAGCTCAAATCGCTGCGGCAATTGTTATAATTATAGTTATTATTCTTATTGTCATTATTGTTCTTGTGCTTGTGGGGCAAATTGGGGGTGCAGGGCGATCTCCCAAACAAGACCCCAACCCAAACTCTCAAGCTGATATGACCGATCGCGGCAAGGCAATTGCCAATGCCGGGGGCGGAGTGAATAGCCTGGTTCAAGCTAAAGGAATGGCGGGTGATGATTCATATAATCAAGCCAAAACCGAAATAAACAATGCAGTTAATCAAACAGCCCAAGGCAACTCAATATTCCCTAAGGCTTTGGCACAAAGTCCTTCAACCAGTTCTGGTGGAAGTCTTCGTGATCTGTCCCAAGAATTAAGTGTAGATCTGGAGGTTTTACAGAGCGGAGCAGGAGACGATGTTTATGTCGCTAACAAAACAGATAAAATAACTACTCTTACTAATCAATTGAAAGATAAAACTAATACTTGTTTGGGAACTGATAATAATTGCAAAACAATCAACGAAAATGCTGATAAAATCGGCAAAATAATGAATGAAATTAAAACTTATACCTACACCAAAAAAGATGTAACAATGGACGGCAAAGAAACGATTGTTAAGACCCAATCAGGCATTGAAATCAATCCACTCGATCTGCAATATATCAAAGATAATAAAGTTGATATCAGGGTGTTACGTTTGATAAACCATCTGGCAGAAGCGGGGTGGGACAGGCTTAAAATTTCACGTATTGTTGATTTTGATCCCAACGATGATGAATCACGCGTGGCAACTGAAGATGAGGCGACCGTTTCAGCCCATAACTCTGGTCAAGCAATTGATATTTCTATTGTTGGTACTTATACCTGCAAAAAGAAAGACTTCACCGGCTCTAAGACCTATCATCTGCCCTGCTATGTCTACTATCAAACTGGCGCCAAGCCAAATATGCTAATACCCTATGGTAATCCTCGGGGCGATTCATTCAATGAAATTTTTACTAATTTCTCCTTTGATGAAGCCTCAAAACTACTAAATAGCGGAAATTTTGATGGAGGTAACTTTTCTGATTTTCTGGTCCAGGCAGGAATTAATGCCTTGATTCAACAAACCGGAATGACCCCCGCCATCTATGAATTTCCAACGACTGATTCTGGATTTGGTGCTTATGCCATGGGTCAGAGTTTGGAATTAGACCCCGATACCTTTATTCGAATGGCCCAGACACAAAATGATGACACGGCTTGGGGAACTTTAGGTTCAGGCATACTCGCTCAAGCAATGGGTATGCCCAGTGGTTCTTTTGAAGGCAGTAACACTGATGAAATTTTAAGAAGTGTTGCCAATGCCTATATCAGAAAATCGCTAGGCATAGAAAGGACAAGCCCAACAAATGACTTTGGCCCACAGGGAATTGGGACAGCGCTACTTGAGAAAATTCTTTTCACTCGTGATCCACAGAAAACAAAAGAGCGATTACAGCTTTCTGATAATATCTTATCTAAAAGTTTAAACCTACCACCAGAAATTGCTTCAAGTTATCTATCGGGAAGTTCAGATTATGGCCAATTCGCCGCCGCAGTTGGCAATAATGAAATTACCCAGCTGAGTTATGCTTATAAAGGTGCGGGATTAGAGAGGGCTCTGGGTATTCCTCAAGGCTCCTGGTCAGGAGTAACAACTAATAACGGCGATACCCTTAGGCGCGTCGGGGCAGCCATTCTCGCCCGTTATACATTGATGGATGAGGATGGAGCTTACCAAAATCCTGACTCTTTCGTAAATAATATTGATAAACAAGCGGTGGTAAATATCACGGTTATCACTCAGAAAGATTTTGCTAATCTCGTTAAAGGGCAAGACACGACCAATAAGCTAAAAACAGTCGCCGATAATTTCATTAAAAATAAAAGCAACCAGGATTTAAACTTTGCAATCCGCGACGGTCTTAATAAAAATAATATTGATGCAGCTAAACTAACCGGGGATAATTTTAAGTCTATCTTTTCGCCAAAAATCTTAAACAATCTTCTTATTGCCGCCAATAATTCGCTATTAGAGCGAAGTATTTATTCCTATCAAGCTAGTTTCGGTGATTACACGATGAGCACGAGCGATATCGAACGTGTTCGAAGGGGTGATATATCTTCGGTGGCCTATAAATTAGCGGGTGGTCTCTTCGATAAAGAGCTTGGGCTGCCAATAGGCTTCACTCAAGGATTAGTAGAAAACCGAGAGGCGCCGCGTGATATTTTGGCCAAAGCCGGTATCTCACTTCTAGCCCAGGCTTTGGGTATTAATATATCTGGAGAGGTTTTGAATCAGTCTTGGTATGATCCTGGAGTAATTCCCAAGCGTCTCGCTCAAACCAAAATTGAATCTAATGGTCTTAAAGATAATACTTTCACTGGCAATATAGATAATGTTATTACCGCTAATGGAATAAAACCAGTAGTCGCTGCTTTAGGATTAAGTGAAGAAGAATTTGGACTCGTTAGATCCGGGCAAACAAATGATTATATTAGAAGCAAGCTTTATGGCATCGATGCAGCCTTGGGTATTCCCAATGGAACATCTCTTGCTTTTGCCACAGGATCAGTTACAGCCGATCAAGTGATTTCTTCTCTAGCGGCAAGCCTTACTCAAACTATTCAAACGGGCGGAATTCAGGGTCTGGCAACTAAGCTTGGTTTAGATGCACAGCATCTACCCGCAGGCGATTTATTAGGAGCGTTTTTAGGTCAGGATACGGCAACCCTAGTTAATTTCTTTTCTTCCCTTTCGGATAGTTCAATCAATCAAGACTTATTAACAAGCAATAATTTCTTTTCTTCACTCGTTTCAACGAATGATGCTACTCTTCAAAATATTGTCGCAACCGAGGGGATAAAAATTCTCTCGCAATTAATTAATAATTCACAAGTAAATCAAATAGCTAGTATTTTTATAAATGAATACCTTAATGGCGGTCCTTATTCGGTTCCAAGTATTTTGCAAAGTTCAACTGGGATAACTAATACTCAAGATGCAGGCGCTTTTGTTCTCGGTCAAGCAAGAAGTGCAATTTCTTATTGGGGAATAGGACAAATCACCAACGCTGTTAACCAAACCTTCGGCAATGTAGGTATTAATTATGATCAAGCCCGGGTTCTTTTTAAAGGCGACGAAAACACAGCCCAGGCTGTTTATCAGCAGGTTATAGCAAGAGGCGGCTCAACAGATGAGGCCTCGCAAGCGTATCGGGATGCGATGAATCAATCTCGGGCGACAGCGGGTAAAAATGTCGGTTATGCTTATATGGATTTGGGATTAAACAGGCTTGATCCAAGCATTCCATATGGCGCATCGAGAATTTTAGTCGAAGGAACAAGTGAACAAAAAACTCAATTTATTCTTGATTATTTTGCGAGTAAAATCCAAATCGGGGGAATACCGCTTTCCGGAGAAACACTACAAGGTGTAATAAATTATTTCAACAACGGTGATTTTGATGATTTAAGCCCTCAGGTTTTTGCCATGGCTGATAATGCCTTGGGTCTGCCTCCAGGAACTGTCCAAACAATCCAGGAATTTATTCAAAATAATGGAGAATTTGGTTTTGATGTTTCAAGTATGGACAATTGGGCTGATGCCAGTTTTGATGGGTGGTTTGAAAAACAAACCGGTTTTGATATTGGCGCGGTGATTAATATTGAACAGTCGATAGCGAGTGGTCAGCTTACTTTCACCGGTGATCCAGAATCAATGGCCATCAATCTTCTGACTAACTGGCTAATTGGGGAATTTGGATCAAAAATAGATTCAGCCTTAGGGATGCCTGGTTTTACGAGTGCCCTTGTTACCGGCCTTTTAACCCAAAACTGGATTCCTATGGCGATGGTTCTTATCAGCAAATTATTTGGCTTCTCTATCCACTGCCAAGACCCAGTAGCCGTGACTCGGGAACATATCAGGACTCTTTTGGGGCAAACCCTTGAAGCGCCAGACGTCCCGAGCCAGATTGCCGTCTACCGTCAAGAAGACGTTAATTATTATAGTGGCCTTAAGGATAATGGTGACGCCGATTTACGCTTGAGAAATGTGCTTTACGAGAAATACGGCCCGGTTTATTCCAGAATGTATAAAGGCATGTTCACCCTCCCCTGGGCTTTCGACCACGTTCATATTGGTTATTAAGAGATGAACCCGGCCCCGCCTGCGGCGGGGTATCGGGGCGGAGATCGTTTCTAAGTTGCAGCTTCCGTCAGACCTGTCTCGGCCATGGTCTTGGACGGACCTCGGCTCGGGGTCTGCCGAGACGGGCCGCTGCATTTACTTGCCTTCATCCCCGCCCAAGGGCGGGGTATTCAGGCTAATATCCAATAAATTATTCTTTGGGTAAATAAATAATTCTGAATGTTTTTATTTTAATCCTTTTTTGAACTCTTTTGACAATTTCTTCTTCATTCATTTTAATTTTATGAAGAAGCGTTGGATCATCTGAAGATATTTTTAATCTTGAATCTTTGAAGGAAACTATCCGAATTTTCTCTTTGGCTTCAGGAATTAATTCTTTTACTATAGTATCTGCTAGATAACAGATTTGAGGGGTAAGTAAAAGAGATGGGTTGGCCAATTGATTCTTTTTGATTACCCTATTAATCGGCTCAAACATAGACAGTATTTTTAAGTTGAATTATTTTTATTTGTTCACCATCAATTGTTTTGGCTAAATCTTTTTTGGTTGAGGAGATAATGGATTGATAATTATTTAAAATTAAATTGCCAAGGGCAAGGGATCGTTTTTCATCAAGTTCGGAGAAAATATCATCAAGAAGAATGACGGGTTTGTCACCTGTTTCTTTCTTAATGTAGTCAGCTTCAGCCATTTTTAAAGCGACAATAATACTTCTTATCTCTCCTCTTGAACAAAAAGAGGCAGCGTCGTGTTTTTGATAGTGAAAACGGATATCGTCTCGATGGGGTCCATATAGGGTATTACCATATTTAAGCTCAAAATTAATCTCAGAAGCTACTCTTTCGGTAAAGGCGCTTTCTATCTCTTGATCTTGGTTAAATGCAAAAGAAGGATGATAGCGAATCTCAAGTCTCTGTTTTTTTTTATTCACAATTGTTTGATGATATTTCTCAAGCGGCCCAGATAAGTCATTTAATACCTCTTTTCGCGTCCGCATTATTCGAGAGCCAACTTCCACTAACTTCATGTCCCAAAAAATAATTTCATCCTTTTCTCGTCTTTCAAGGGCAATCTCTTTTAAAAGTTTATTTCTATTGATTAATATTTTCTTATATTCAATTAAGTCGATTAAATAAAGCGGGCTGATTTGCGAAAGAAGAATATCAATAAAACGGCGGCGCTCTGCAGGGCTGCCATTGATTATTTCTAGGGTCTCGGGGGAGAAGTAAACAGTTTTGAATACTCCAATGATGTTTTTTGGTTCGACTACCACACCATCAAAAGAAAAAGTTTTACTACCGTTTTCTTTTCTCCGATTGAGTTCAAGTCTAACTGTTTTTGTTCCTTTGTTTTTATTAAACAAAACCAATTCCAAAAAGGATTTTTGGCTAGACCAATTGATTAAATCTTGATTTCTGGCCGCGCGGGGAGATTTAGAAGTCGAAAGTAAAAAGATTGCCTCAAGAATACCTGTTTTTCCAGAACCGTTCGGACCCAAAAGAAGATTGGTGCTTTCAAAATCAATTTCGGTCTTTTTATGATTACGAAAGTTTAAGAGTTTTAAATGCTTAATCCTCACAAATTCTAATCTCCGTCTGTTTTAAGAGGCATAATAACGTAGAGGTAGTCTCTGTCCTTTGCCGGTTTAATTATCCCGGGATTCAAGTGCCCCGTCATTTCAAAATCAACGCTCTCTTCTCCCCCTAAGACATTTAATGCATCAATGATAAATTTGGCATTAAAGGCGATTTTATTATCTTTGCCCACAACTTCTCCATTTATGGTCGATTTATTATCTCCCAGTTGATTAGAGGTGGCTTCAACTTTAATTAATCCGGCTTTATCAAAATTGAGCTGGACTGAATTAGCCGAGTCTTCCGCAAAAAGATTAACCGTTTTGATGGTGCTGACAAAATCCTTAGATTTAAGAACTGCTTTTGTTTCGTGTTCTTTAGGAATAATTTGTTCATATTCAGGGAATTCACCCTCAATTAAACGAGAAATAATCTCTACACCAACCATATTAAAAGCAATTTGATTTTCATTAAATCTGATTGCGACCGTCATTGGTTCTAATATTGAAAGTATTCTTGCTACTTCTTGCGCGGTTTTTAGAGGGACGATAAAGGCAAAGTCTTCTATTTTTTCAAGGGCTTCGTCTTTGATCTTTTTTTCCGCCAAACGATAACTATCGGTCGCGACAAGTTTTAATTCATCACCCTTTTTTTTAAAACATACTCCGCAAAGAACCGGCCTTGTATCGTCGGTTGCTGCGGCAATAATTACTTTATTTAAAGCATTTAAAAGATCGCTGCTTTTTATATTAATTTTTGGCTCTTCTTTAATTTTTGGAATAAGGGGAAACTCAGAAGCATCAATTCCTCTAATATGAGCTATGCTGTGTTTGCTTTTAACAGCTAAAACGCTGTCTTTAAGGATAATCTTTATTTTTTTATCATGATTTCCAGCAATAAAATCACATAAAAGACGGGATGGCACCGTGATTCTTCCTTCGTTTATAACTTTGGCACCAATTATCGCTTTTATTGCAATTTCAAGATCAGTTGAGGTAATAATTAATTTCCCTTGTTTGGCTTCAAGTAAAACATTATTTAATACAGGAAGCGTTGCTTTTAAACCAACTAATCTGCCGGAGAGGGTTAACCCTTTATTTAATTTTTCTTGTACACAGGATAGTTTCATATTAATATTTTCTTTATATATCTAATCTTAATATACGATGCTGTGGATTCTGAGGATAAAAATAATTGTAACCATATCATTATCTTTTTTTATACCCAGCCCCATGTTTATATTAACTGCGACTTATTATTGTTTTCTGTGGAAAAAAATTAATTGTTTTTTTATCCACCATATTTAACCACAGGTTTATCATCTCTGGCTTAATACCCCGCCTTTGGCGGGGATGCAAGCCAGCCCGCAGCGACCCCGCCGCAGGCGGGGGAACGGAGGAGATGTCGAACTGGCCGAGGCGTCAGGCCGAGGATACCACCCCGACGTAACGTCGGGTGGTAGTTCATCCCACATATATTTTTTCCTTAATCATTGAGATTTCTTTTTGCAATATTTCGTTATGAGTAAGCAGCTTTTCTATTTTTTCTACCCCGTGCATTATAGTAGTATGGTCTTTTTTCTTCATTCTCTCTGCTATTTTAGGAAAAGAAAAGTTAAATTCATGACGCAGGAGATACATGGCGACCTGTCGGGGAAAAGCAAATTCCTTATTTCTTTTTTTACTTAAAAAATCAGAAATTTGGATCTCGTAAAACTTACAAATAAAATCAAATATTTTATCTGGATCGACCTCTCTTTTTCTTTGATCAATAACAAGCGATAGCGCTTTTTCAGTAAGATCTTTATTAATTTCTTTTCCCTCGATTTGGCTAAAAGCAATTAATCTATTTAAAGCGCCCTCTAATTCCCTGATGTTGTGTTGGATGTTTCTGGCTATATATTCAATAATATCCTCATCTAACTGAATATTTTTTTCTTTGGCTTTAGAAATCAGAATAGCGCAACGTGTCTCAAAATCAGGCATACTAATGTCAGCAATCATTCCCCATTCAAAACGCGAGCACAGTCGGTCTTCAAGCAGGGGAATGGCCTTTGGAGGGCGGTCAGAAGAAATGACAATTTGTTTTGTTTTTTGATGAAGAGCATTAAAGGTATGAAAAAATTCTTCCTGGGTTCTCTCTTTGCCGGTTAAGAATTGTATGTCATCGATAAGGAGAGCATCGATGCCGCGATATTTATTTTTGAATTTTTCTATATTACCACCACGGACCATTTGAATAAATTCATTAGCGAATTGTTCACAGGGGACATAGCGGATTTTTTTATGAGGGAAACGCCGCATTATTTCATTACCAATGGCATGCATTAAATGGGTCTTGCCTAGTCCCACCCCGCCATAAAGAAAAAGCGGGTTATATGATTTACCTGGAGTTTTGGCCACCGACTGGCTAGCGGCATAAGCCAATTTATTTGAATCTCCAACGACAAAACTCTCAAAAGTATGTCGGTGATTTAAGGTTTTACCATCCTCAGATGAAATAGGCCTTGGTTCGGGCAGTTCTTTATCAATTAACTCTATTGATTCTTCGATAAAAAGTTTCTTGGTAGCAACCTTGAATTCTAGATTTTCGAGTTTAGGCAGTGATTTTTTAAGAGCCTTAAAAACATGTTCTTTATATTTATTATCTAACCATTCTTTAGCAAAGCTGTTTGGTACCCCGATGGCTACCATCTCTCCTGAATCTTCTAAAATGAAAGTGTCCTTAAACCAGGTGGTAAAATTCGCTCTTGAGAGCTCTGTTTCTAATTCGCCCAGTACAACATTCCAGACTTCTTCCTTGTTCATAGTTTTCAAATACAAAGGTATTAAATACTTTGTCGGCTCATTCTCTCGGAAGTGAAAAAAAATTTTCGCTTCTCTCGCCCCGCTCGCCAATAAAGAGAAGATATTACTTCTATTCTATGGAGTCATTGGGGATAAGACAAGAATATTATACCAAACTATATCCACAATTTTCAAACTTTAAGGAAGAAAGTTATCAACAAGCGCTGTGGAAAAGCGAGAGTTGCCCTTTGACAAACAGGAAAAATTAGATTAGTATAATTAAGTAAGCTTATGCCCAAAAGAACATACCAACCGAAAAAAAGAAAGAAACAAAAAACCCACGGTTTTTTGCAAAGGAATAAAACTCGTAATGGACGAGCAATCTTAAGGAGAAGAAGATTGAAGGGTAGAAAGCGACTGGCTCATTAAATCTGGTATTTATGTTGTCGCGCAATTTTCGTTTAAAAAAAGAGACTGATTTTAGGCGCATCTATCAAAAAGGAAAGCGTATACGCGGTTTTTTTTTCGATATTACCTATTTGGAGAACCAGAATAATACCCGATTCGGGATTGTCGTCACAACAAGATCGATCAACAAGGCAACAAAAAGAAATTTTGCCAAAAGAATTTTGAGAGATATAATTTATAAAAACAAAAATCTTTGGCCAGAGAAAAAAGATTTAATAATTAAAATAAAAAAAGAAATCAATCAAGACCGAACCAAGAAAATTGAAGAAGAATTTATAACTTTGTTAAAGAAAATATGAACTACCACCCCGACGTTACGTTGGGGTGGTATCCTCGGCCTGACGCCTCGGAGAGTTCGTTTTCCCTCCGCTCGCTGCGTCTCGCTACGGGCTGGCATCCCCAGCCTTAAGGCTGGGGATTTAAGCCAGTGAAAATAAATAGATGATAAAAACAATCAGCAATATAATTAAGTTTCCCTTTTTAGCCCTGATTCGTTTGTATCAAATGTCCTTTTCGCCAGACCATAGTTATATCAGCAGATATTTCCCTTATGGATATTGTCGTTTTTGCCCCACCTGTTCGGAATACACCTATCAAGCGATAGATAAATATGGTATTTTTAGAGGAGGAATGAAAGGATTTTT
>JAPLVI010000099.1 GCA_026397195.1 Candidatus Berkelbacteria bacterium
TAAGATGTACGGCGGTTGAGCAGAAAGGCCACAGCAGACGGTATTCGGTAGCGGGCCCCTTCGACTGCGTGGACGGTGAAAGAGAATTGGTCTGCTGGAAGACCTTTGAGCCACTTATCGAGTTGCTCCAGCCAAGGCCCATCAAGATCGAAGTCCTGATTAGCCATTGCGAGACCTTCTTGGTCTGGTCGGTCTGGCTGTGTTATCTATTTGTAATATTACTTAATACAACCGAAAAATCAATATAAGACTTAATTTTTTTGCCTTTTTCTAAATGAACCCGACCTCGAGGCAAACCTCGAAGTATTCAGGCGATTCCCAATAAATTCAAAATCGACAATACATTCATAAGATAGTAATATAAATACGAGCAAACGAAGCGAGGAGGAGCACCAAAGATGCCCCTGAAACATCTGGTCTTTCTGGCACTTACCGTTGCCATTGCGACCCTCTCGGTTGTCGTCAGCTACTCAACTCACTCTGTGGTCCCGTCATTTCTGGTGGGGGTGGTCGGCTATCTAGCGGCAATCTTCACCTTCTTCATGGGCATCAAGAGGACAACGCAGCTACTTGGCCTATACGTCATCGTTCCCACCCTCGCAGCCATGATTTTCACCATGCCGCTACTCTGGCCTCTATTTCACCATCCGTAAACTGTTCTGTCGGCGCCCTGCCGATAAACCACGACCACAACGAGGGCTGGGAGGAGCAATCCTCATTCTTTATACGAAATACAACACCCAGCCCTCAGACTCACCTTAAAAATCCTTGTTGGATTTTTTTATTTATAAGGGTTGATTTTTTTGCCTTTTTCTAAATGAACCCGACCTCGCAGCAAGCTGCTAGGTATCAGGGCGGGTTCGTTGGTAAAGTAGCAGCTCCGCTGCCCCTATTGGCCTTCATCCCTGAGGCAAACCTCAAGGTATTCAGGCGATTTCCAATAAAAAAACGCAGGGGGTGTGGCTCTCGGGGAAAGCCCCTGCGGGGGTAGGGAATGCGAGGGAGTATTGGGCAGGTGATTGACGTTGAGGTTGGATGTTGTACTTCATCGGCTGGCGTTGGCCGGGCCGAGTTCGGTGATGTCGTGCGCCTCGAGGAAGGCCATGACCACCTTCATGGTCTGGGGACCGATTTGCCCAAGAGCCAGCAGCTCGTCTCGGGTCTTGGTGATGACGTGTCGAACAGTGACCTGTTCGAAGTGTCTCGGCATGCCAGGTTTCCTAGCAAGTGTTATGGACAAGCCATAACTTGCTCTGGTGACAGCATCGTTAGTGAAGGGACGAGGTCGCAGTTGTTTCCTGGACCACTCGTCGAATTGGCGATACCATGGTCCATCAAAGTTGAGTTCCGGTTCTGCCATCGCGAGACCTCCTTCATCCCAGTTGGTCTGATAGTGTTGTCTGTTTCTAGTATTACTTGCTTGTTTATTATACGCAAAAATTGCTATTTGTCAAATTATTCGTAATAAAGGGTTGATTTTTAGGGGATTTTATGAATAAAAAAAGGTCGCGGTAACCACGATGAGTTGTGATTTCCGCGACCCGAGGTCACTAGTCGGTATATTCCAGGTCGTCATCCCGAGCTCCGGGAGTCGAATCGGGGGTAGTACGGCCAACGTGAAGAACTATGGAGGGCCCGCCCGATTGACTGGCACCGATCTGTTGAGACTTGGCGCGCAGCATGAGCAGGGCGTTCTCGAAGGCGTGCGCCGTACGCAGGAGATGAGACTGATGGCGCCAGCCGTTCCGGACTTCATCCAGGTAGGTGTGGCACATAGCTCCGTATGCTTTGACGGTGAAGACGGTAGCCAGGGCGTAGAGCAGGACGCCGATGGGAATGCGAGCCATCTCCTCACGTGGCACTTCAACGTGAAGGAGGGGGTCGAAGTCGAGGCCGGCGATCTCTTCGTTTGATGTGGCAGCCTGAAGTCTCTCTGACTCCGCCGGATTGAACGCCGCTCTCACCCAGAGCTTGTTGCAGAAGTACTTTACCCTGCCCCAGTTGTCACTCTCATCATGTGAGATGAGATTGAGCTCGATGTAGGCGTAATCGAAGACCCGACGCCCACCAATCGTCCTGGTAACGATCCTGATGTGGCTTCCTCGTCCGTCCGCGACGTACGGCAACTGCTCCTCGATGAACCCGTGGAGCTGGTCAAGTCCCTCCAGACCAACCGGGTCTTCGAGCCCCTCGTAGGTCTGGATCCAGTCCAGGAATCGTGACTGACGCTCGCCGGCCGGTGAGTCCAGCTCTAACGGCTTGGGTACGAACTTGTCTTTCGCCATGCTGATCCCTCTTTCGCCTGTTGGCAGATGTAGAGGAGATGTTTCTCCTCCAGGAACTGGTTTTACTATACTCTTATTTACAAAATAGTCAATATTTAAGGATTAAAATTCTATCTATGGCCCAGCTTATCCACTACTATACTTCGCAGTATAGTAGTGTTAAAGTTAGGTTGTATGGTAAAAACTAATATTGATTTGAAGGCAAAAAAGGAATTCTTTGAGGCTTTGAAAAAAGTAGGCAAAGAAGACTTTGAAGGATTTTTTAAAGATTTGATGTCATCCGCTGAAATTAAAGACCTTTCTCGCAGATTCTTGGCTTCAAAACTTCTCAAACGAGGCAAGACCTATCAAGAGATTAGAGATTTGATGGGCATGAGCGAGGGGACCATCAATAAAGTCTATTTCAAAACCAAGGGCTCGCGCATCCTCCCACACCTCTTTTGACACTTCTATACTTCGCAGTAGAGAAGTGACCAAGCTAGGAGTTGGGTTGATTTTTAGGCGATTTTATGATTAAAGCCAGAAGAGGGGCGATGCCCCTCCTCTGGGGCTCCACCCCCCTAGACGCCCACCGCAAAACACTGCACTGGACCCCTCTGAGGCTCCTCTCCTAAAAGCAAACAAAAAAACACGATTTTATTTTTTTATTGACAATACTCTCAATAATTGCTAGAATATGGCAGCGTAAATCATCAACGAGGTGAAGGCAGATGCCAAGCTTCAGCCTTAGGAAGTTCCTCGAAAGAGTGAGGGCTCTGCCTGTCACCATCCACGACATCGAGAGAATCCTAACGGATTCAATCCCTGCTGTGGAGGAGCTAACAGGAGCGCTCAAGCTCGCCGCCACCCACATGCCCATGCCGGTCATGGGCAACGTCTACTCCATCACAATCTGGGAAGAAGCTTCGGGAGCTTTTTCCGAGCGTCAGGCAATGAGGAACGCTCTCGTCAAGGAACTCGGCGAGCCAATGTCAGAGGAAGAGCTGTCTGATGGTTGTCGGCTCTTCTTCCGGTCAGAAGACCAGAGACTGCCTCGCACCCATGTCCATAAGGTGTTGGGCGAGGAGCGCCTAGCCAAGCTCTGCACTGCACTGAGGCGGGGAGAACGGGCCATCCTTGATGAAGCCCTGGTGGCGATGGAGATGTTCCTTCGCGATGTCGACGGCAAAACGCGAGCAGTAACAGCAGTCCTAAGCCACAAGCTCCCTCCCGAACGAATCCCGGTAGTTCTCGGGGTGATACAAATCGTTGCTCGGGAGTTTCGAGCGAAGAACCAAGGCAGCCGACAAGACGGCGGTCAAACCCCCAATCGGTCCGCGTAACGCGGAGTTGCATAGCGCCCCAAGCGCACACCCCCGCAGCTCCACTCTCGGACCGATTTTTAAATTAAAGCCAGAAGAGGGGCGGCACCCCTCCTTTGGGGCTCCGCCCCCAAACCGCGGAAAATACCTTGACTTTTTTCTAATTTTATGGATATGATAGGGGAAATTAATGGGAGAATATGGGAATCAAGTTAAATCGAAAAATTAGGCATGCCTCGGCACCAAAAAGTTTGGTGCGCGGGTCAAAAATATCGTTGGTCGGCATTTATTATCCGTCCAAATGCAGTTTGGAATAGGATATTGCCGATTTTTTAATCTATTTGGTAGTTAATGCCAAAGAAACAATAATAAGGTTCATTGATTTATTATCTCTTTGAGATAAAATTAGGATGAAATGAGAAAATTAAATTTTCCAAAAGATTTCTTAAATAAAATTATATGTGGTGATTGTTTAGAAGTAATGAAGCAAATGCCTGATGGCAGTATCGATTTAGTTGTCACGTCGCCACCTTACAATTTAAGAAATTCGACTGGCAATGGAATGAAAGATGGTCGAGGTGGAAAATGGCAAAACGCGGCCTTGCAGCACGGCTATACTCATCATGATGACTGCATGCCTCATAAAGAATATGTAAAATGGCAGCGTGAATGTTTAACAGAGATGATGAGAGTCATTAACGATCAGGGAGCAATTTTTTATAATCACAAGTGGCGAGTCCAAGATGGTATTTTGCAGGATAGACAAGATATAGTCTCTGGTTTACCGGTGAGGCAAATAATTATTTGGAAAAGAAAAGGAGGCATTAATTTTAATCGGGGGTATTTTTTACCGACTTATGAAGTAATTTATCTAATCGCGAAACCAAAATTCAGATTAGCACAAAAAGCAAACTCTTATGGCGATGTTTGGGAATTCGCTCAAGATATGGATAACAAGCACCCTGCGCCGTTTCCTGTTGCATTAATTGAAAGATGCGTTTCCTCGACAGGTGCAAAAATTATTCTTGATCCATTCATCGGTTCGGGAACGACGGCGGTCGCGGCTATGTTTTTAAAAAGAGATTATATCGGTATAGATATTTCGCCAGAATATTGCAAAATGTCAGAAGAAAGAATAAAGAAAAATAAGATTCGCAACGAGCTTTTCGATCCCAAACAGCAATTAGCAATTATTAATAAATAGAATGCAGATTTATACTAAAAAAGAACTCATCAAAAAAATTAAGGAGATTGTTAAACGCGGTTGGATACCTAATGCCAGACACGGCAATCAAGGAGGAATTGGCAATACGTTGGAAGATTTATTAGGCATTAAAGAAAACAACTTACCAATTCCAAATGCTGCCGAATGGGAATTAAAAACTCAAAGATTGGATCAACCATCCTTAACAACATTGTTCCATATGGAGCCCTCACCAAGAGCGATTGGATTCGTGACAAATATTCTACTTCCAAAATATGGCTGGGTTCACCAAGAAGCCGGCAAAAAATATTCTAAAAGAGAAATGAGTTTTAGACAAACTATAAACGGTTCAAGTTATACGGACAGGGGTTTTATCGTGGTAATTGATAGAAAACAAAAGAAGGTTTTAATTTCATTTAATTCAAAAAAAATTTCATCAAGACATTCTTCTTGGCGAAAATCAGTAAGTCGAAGAATTGATTTAAAGGAAATCCAACCCCAACCTTATTGGGGATTCAAAGACCTCGAGCACAAAGCCGGAACAAAATTATTAAATTGTTTCTATGTTCAGGCAGAAGTTAAAAAAGAAAGAGGGAAAGAATTTTATCGTTATTGCAAAGTAACGATGCTGCAAGAATTTGACTTTCAAAAATTTCTGAAAGCGATTGAAGAAGGCAATATTTTAGTCGATTTTGACGCTAGAACCGGCCATAATCACGGAACT
>JAPLVI010000104.1 GCA_026397195.1 Candidatus Berkelbacteria bacterium
GCCATTGCCGCCGGCACGTGGTTCGCGGTCTGTATCCTCTACATGGTCGTGCGGCCGGAGCCTGCGTTCAGCGATTACCTCATGACGAGCACTCTGGTCACCGAGCTCATCGCGCACGCGATTGAGCATGCGATACAGGTCCGGGGCCTCATCAACGCTTGTGTAGGCGGTAGTTCGTTCGACAGTCTCGAGGACCTGACGACGCATTTCGGCGGAGAGCCCTTGCTCTTCCGCGTAAAGCCCAAACAGGATGTCAAACTCTGGCTTCGTCATGGGGCCCTCCTCCTTTGTCATCAGCGGATGTACACGCCAATCGTCTTCTCGCCACCAAACCAGGTGTTGTCGGGCGCGGCAACGCCTGGTGTGGTGTCCTTCTCTCGAAGCATCTGGAGATGGAGTTTGTACTCACCCGTTTTCTCCGGAGCTTCGATGTCGAAAGACACCTTCCAGGTCTCGTTCATGGAGATGTCTCGTGACACCTCGATCCTGCCAGGACCAAGCCGTGGCGGTTCGACGCGGTTGAGCTTCCAATCGCGTTCGAATCCGCCGAGCTTGAAGCCATCCCCGCTTGTCCAGGTTGTGGTCCCGAGGTTTGTCACCTCGAGCTTGCACTGTCCCTTCGCGTGAGGAGATGAACCCGATGGCTACTTTCGAGGGCCGGCTCATCGCTTCGCTCCCTATTCCGAGAATGGTAGACTGGGCTCAATATAGCATTCAATAAATAAAAAATCAACCTTATCGGTTGTCCCTACAGAAAAAAGCTATTTTATTTCTAAGTCCTCTTTATTTAAAAATCCACCCACCCTCTCTTTTAAACCAAAATTCCTGTCTCGCCCGCGAGCCAAGGCAGGCAAGAACTCTGCCCGAGTAATCATCATCTCGCCATAACGATTATTGATTTTATCGCAGGCAGAGAGCGATTTTTCAATTTTTTGGCGCAGCGGTATCAATGAACGGGTTGTATTTTCTGTTTTAATGAGTCCCGAAAGCGATACCCCAATCATTCTTACTGCCTTGTCTTTTTTAATTGAATTTAAAATTATACAGCATATCTTGTATATCTCATAAGAATCAGACACAGGATATTGTATGGTTTTTGGTTTATAAAATCCGGTGAAGTCATAAAAACGAATGTAAAGAGAAATTACGCGGCCACTAAATTTTTGTTTTCTTGCCCTTCGACCGACTTTGTCCGAAATTAAGTAAAGATAACGTTTAATTTCTCTAGGGTCATAAGTGTCTTTGGGCAAAGTATAGGAATGGCCAATGGAGCGCGGTTTTTCTTCCAAATAATAAGGTATTATCAGACTTGGATCCTCGCCCCTGCCCCACATTTTCAAAAGATGGCCGTAAAGGCCGAACTCATAGATTAAAATTTTTTCTGAAAAATTAGCTAACTCCCTGGTTGTTTTGATGCCCAGCATATTTAGACGCCGCTCGATGCGACTGGCAATACCGCAGATATCAGTTAGCTTTATCGTTTTCATAAATTTTTTAACTTCTTTGGGTCTGACGATAATCAAGCCATCGGGCTTTTGTTTATCTGAGGCCAGCTTAGCCACCATTTTATTAGGCCCAATACCTACGGAGCAAGTAATCCATTCCCCTATTTCTTGTTTAATTCTTTGTTTGATTTTTTGGGCAACTTTTCCTGCTTCTTGATAATTTAAATGGCTTAAATCTAAAAACGCCTCATCAACGGAGAAGATTTCAACTTCAGGGGTATAATTAATGAATATTTTAATAAATTTTTTTGTCACAAACTCATATTTGGAAGGATCGCCAGGAACAATGATAATCTCCGGGCAAAGGCGGCGCGCCATAGGAATACTCATCGCTGTTTTAACTCCCCGTTTTTTAGCTTCGATTGAGGCGGCAGCCACAATTGAGCGAGAATCATTCTTGCCGCTGACGCCAATCGGCTTGCCGCGCAAAGATGGCCGCGCCTGTTGCTCGACCGTGGCAAAATAAGAGTTCATATCAATGTGGGCAATTATTCTTTCTTCTCCCTTGTTTCTTTGTGATAGGATGGAGCTTACCTTTTGCTTCATATTAAAATTATTCTAATTTCTAATTGTTCTAATTATTCTAATGGACAATTTTTAGACATTTCATTATTTGTGATTCGGGATTTTATTAGGTCAATTAGGTTAATTAGAATAATTAGGTTAATTTTATTCAAGATACAGTTGATCTAAAGTCCACTTCATTGAATCGTTATTATATTTAAGCTGATATTCTCCTCCGTTTTTGGTTGAAATAGAATAAAAATAGCATTTAACTGCCCCTTCATATCTTGTATGGACAAGATTTACTTTATCGATAAAATATTTTTTATTGCCCCAGCGAAAAGCGACCGGCTTGACCTCTCTTTGCTTATAGATGACCGCCACCTAAAGCCTTATTTTCGTGTAAGGACGAAACCCGCGACAGCTAGGCTGTACTGTTTAGTACTAGCTCTTCCAAGCAATGGCCGGAGTATTTTGCGTTTCACGAAAAGCCATGGCAGCCATGATTCAGTCCGTTGCATGGGATATGGCCCCGTATTTGATTGCAGCATGTCCATGGGGTGCACTGTTTCTTCAGGTTGCGCTTGAGTGAAATGTCGGGCTAACTCGGCTCGCAGGCGATGGTAATCATTCACGCCAAGCTCCGAATCGCTGCGCAGGTCTAAATCAATGGTCAATACCAATAATCCGCCCGGCTTGAGCACGCGGGCCATCTCGGCCACCGTCTGCTTGAACGCCGTGATGTGCTCCAAAACACTGATGCAGTAGATGGCGTCAGCTTCGTCGTCATTAAAAGGAAGATGCTCGCCATCAACCTTGCGGAAGTCAACGCTTCCTGGCGCGGTTGATACCGCCTTCACGGCGCGCGCGATGTCCGTTGCACAGATGGGATCGATATCCGCGCAAATGACTCGGCACCCCAACTGTGCCACTGAAAAAGGAAAAAAAGTTACACCGCTTCCAAGATCGATCACCCGCGGGTGCGGCTCAGGCGGGAGCATCTCTCGCCACTGGCGCAAAGGATGACAGGCAAAGGGGTATTCCCAACCGCGAGACCCTGTATGC
>JAPLVI010000082.1 GCA_026397195.1 Candidatus Berkelbacteria bacterium
ACACAGCGCGCTACCGCATACGGCTCAACCGCAATCGAGAGTAAATCCAAATCAAGATTTTCAGCTATTGTCGTCAACGCTCCCAAATGGATAATTGGGGCAAAAGAATTAAAGATACCAACCGAAACTTCCTTGCCTTGAAAACCTAAGGGATTGGTGACTTTATAACCATCAATTCGAACATCAACCACAGCTGAATTAACTAATTTTACATCAATTTCCTGATAACCAGTTTCCCAAGCTAAGATTTCCCGCGCCTTTTCAAAAGATTTTTCTTGAACCTTTTGAATTATTGTCTTTAATTCTCTCATCTCAATATTTTTTGATGGGTCGCGGCGGGTATAATGAACAGTCGTCGTTGTGCCCTTAACCAATTCTCCAGCAATACCAATAATCGTCTGTTCTGGACTTACTCCCGCCATCTCTTCCGCCTGACCAATCGCCAGCTTGCAGTTATTAACCACCCCAGCAATATCCATTACCGCACCACCCTGCATATCGCCCAGTCGCTGGCGTTGGCGGCCGATACCTAAAACCTCCGCTTCCGAAGGAGCGGTCATTTTAAAGATAATAGTCTTTACAAACTCTGTGCCAATATCAAGAGAGAGCGCATATTCTCCTCCTGTTTTTTTGCCAAACAAACCAAAGAATGACATTTTGCAAATGTTTTACTTAATTCATTTGTATTATACCAAATAAAACCTTTAATACAAAAACTGGGGAAAAACACTTCAAAATTTATTCAAGAGCTGCTTTGATTCTTCTGACGCCTGCTGATGATGCTTCTTCTTTGATTATCTTGAAATGACCAAGCTCAGAGGTGTTTTTGACGTGCGGGCCGCCGCAGATTTCTTTGGAAAAATCACCGATAGTGTAAACCTTGACTCGATCGCCATAACGGTCAGAAAAAGTTCCATGCGCGCCAGATTTTTTGGCTTCATCAAGCGTCATCTCTTCCATTTTTATTGGCAAGGCTTGTTTAATCTTTTGATTAATTAATGCTTCAACCTTTTTTATTTCCACATCAGTCAATTTTTGAGGATAAGAGAAATCAAAACGCAACCGTTCAGCAGTGATATTTGACCCTTTTTGCACCACATCATTCCCTAAAATTTGGCGCAGGGCAGCCAAAAGCAAATGCGCTGCCGTATGCAGTTTTATCGTCTCCTCACTCGAATCAGCCAACCCCCCCTTAAACATCCCCGCTGAAGCAGTTCTAGAAAGCTCTTGATGCTTGGTGAGTTCCGCTTTAAAGCCATTTATATCGACAAATAGATCGGCCTCTTGGGCCATTTCTATTATCAGCTCAATTGGGAAACCATTTGTTTGGTATAAATTAAACGCCTCTTTACCCGAAACATAAGCTTGATGGATTTGATTATTGGTAGCCTTGATCCTAGCTTTCTGAAAATCATCGTTAATTTCTTCCGATGGTAGATCGGCATAGATTTTACCCAAGATATCTCCTTTATCCTCTAATTGCATTATTTTGGCGAATTCTCCATGAGGAGTCGGTTTCTTGGCCCTAAAGATTTGGCTGGCCTTTTTTAAACCTTGATTGATAGCTCTTTGAAATTTTTCTTCTTCTCTTTTGAACCTATCCTGGAAAGATTGTTTAGCAAGTTCTGGATAAACGTCTTTATATATTTCTATTGTCGTTTCTGCTATTGGGAAAAGGGTGTCTTTGATATCAAGCATCCAACTGTAGCGAATTGCCCGCCTTAATAACCTTCTCAAGATATACCCCCTTCCAATATTGGCTGGCTCAACGCCATCAGCAAAAATAAAAGTTGCCGCTTTTACGTGATCAGCAATTATTCTCATGGCTCTATGATTTTCCTCATACTCCTTGTCCGACAATTCTTCAATTTTGTCTATAATCAGAGCGAAAAGATCAGTTTTATAATCGTCAGAGTGGCCATTTATTATGAAATTTATTCGTTCTAATCCCATACCCGTGTCAACATTTTTTTGTTTCAGCGGCTCAAAATAAAAATCTGTCGGCTCCCCTCGTTCGTTCTTTGCTTTGACTTCGCGATTAAACTCCATAAAAACGTTATTCCAAAGCTCGATCCAGCGTGTATCTTCATGATCAAATTTCTCTGGTGCGTCTTCCTCTCCGCTCCAATAAAAAATCTCTGTGTTCGGCCCACAAGGGCCAAGAACCTGTCCCCACCAATTATTTTTCTTGGGCAGTTTAATAATTTTTTCTTCTGGAATGCCCAATTTCCTCCAAATTTTATATGATTCCTTGTCAAAAGGAGCATCTTGGTCGCCCTTAAAAACCGAGATGGCAAGCTTTTCTTTATTTATGCCAAGCCATTTTTTCGAAGTCAGAAACTCATAGCTCCACTCGATTGACTCTTTTTTCCAATAGCCATTTTCCCCTATTCCATCTTTTGAATCAGGGTCACCGATCGACCAGTTGCCCAGCATCTCAAAAAAAGTGTGGTGATAGGTGTCGCCTACTTCGTCAATGTCGTCGGTACGCAAGCATTTTTGCACATCAACCAGCCGTTGTCCTTTGGGGTGTTTCCCGCTTAATAGATAGGGAACTAAAGGGTGCATGCCGGCGGTCGTAAATAGAAGCGACGGATCATTTTCCGGTACCAAAGAAGCAGAAGGTATAACTTTATGACCTTTTGATTTGAAAAACTCAACAAATTTTTCTCTTATTTCATTGCTCTTCATAGCTAATTTTTATTCTTATTTGGGATTTTTTTAAAAACAATCTGAGCTAATTCAAAAAAACTCAAATGGTTTTTTTCTAAATCCTCTTTGGAAACTTCAAGCTTATCCGGATAAAGCGTTATATATACTCTCTCTGTCGTTTTAGTCTTTCTGATAAAGTCTTTCGTCTCTCGGGGAAGATTATTGATGTTTTTGTCTACTTTATCAACAGTGCCAAAGCCAGCATTATAGGCAGCTAGCGCCAAATCGACATCCCCATTGTATTTATCAAGTAATTGTCGAAAATAATAGCTTCCAAATTTGATATTTACATCTGGAATAAATAAGTCATCACGTAAAAGCCGATCAATCCCCAACTCTTTCGCCAGAAGATTAGCAGTATCAGGAAGAATCTGCATCAAACCAATCGCGTCCTGCGTTGAAACAACATCAGGATCAAACTTGGATTCCTCATATATTATCGCTGAAACTTGTGCTGGTTTTAACGAGTATTGAGTCGAATTATTCTTGATTTCTTTCTCATATTCAAGGGGATAAAAACGATAAGCGAGATAGTTTACCGCAAAAAATATTGAGAGAAAGAGAATTATAAGAATCGCCAATACCGCGATTATAATATTTCGTTTTTTCACTAAATTCATTCTGAAGGAATAATAATTTGTTTGCCCACCTTCAGAGCACCAGAATTCTCAATACCATTTACTTCAGCAATTTTGTGCCAGTCGACTTTGAATTTTTTGCCAATTTCATAAAGGGTATCACCACTTTGGACTGTATAAGTTTTGGCATTTGCCGGTGGTGTTGTTTTTGTTTCTGTTTTTTGTCCGGCAACATTTCCCTGATCGGACGTGGCGACGGGGGTAGTCGCCGTCTTGGCTGCCTCTTCGGTCTTGGCTCCTTTGTTTTTAACTTCTTCCACGTCTTTCTTGGTATCAGCGCAACCCCTCAGAAAGAAGATGGCAAAGGCAATAATGAAAATCAATCCTAAAACCGTGGCTAATCCCACGTAAAAAGCCTTTTTCTCGTCTTTTTTTGGATTTTCTTCAGTAATTTCATCCATAATTTATTTGGTGCCGAGGGTGGGAATCGAACCCACACGCCCCTTGCGAGGCCCAGGATTTTAAGTCG
>JAPLVI010000148.1 GCA_026397195.1 Candidatus Berkelbacteria bacterium
ACAGAACTTATAAAATAAGCCACGGAAAATGATCGGGCAAAATTTGGGTCTGAACTCGAATACCAGTCAGGCGGAGTAACTTTTAGGGCAGCGAACCTATCTGCCCATTGTTTTTCAACCTTCATTACCACCGCGTAGGGTAGGAACTTTTCAAAAACCTGCTCATCAATTTCGCCCAAACCAAATCGGTCGGTCATGGTAAGGAAAAGTTTAAATCCCTGCCATTTTTCATTTTCTACCGAACCAAGTCTTGTCTTTTTAGACATAAAAAAAGAAACAATAAAGAGTGCTACCATACCAATAAATAATCCTCCGCCAATCCATCCTGCTCCCCGATAAAAAGATGAAAGTGTAATTCCAAGAATTACAGAGGCGATTGAAAAAATAATTGCCACAGCCATATATCCGCCCCTGACTAATTGGGGATTACCGACGAACCACTTCCGTCTCATTCCCTCTGTGTAAATCAAATTATATATTTTTGGTAATTTTTTATAAAATTTATTTCTCAAATCTTCTGTCGTTTTTTCTTTACTTTCGCCAAAAATATCTTCACCTATCTTCTTTTCAATTTCAGAAAGTCCAGTAAATTCTTTTTTCTTCTCCAAATGATAAACATCCGGCTCAAACACGCCATTCTTTTTTTCCTCATGAATATGCATATATCCTTTTTGAGCGAGAGATATCATTGTTGCTACAATTTCTTTCGTACCAACATTTTCATCAACCAATAGCCCAACAAGTGAAACTGGCATTTTTCTATCGGGCGGAGCAAACTCTGGAGCAATCGTTACCCTGCCTGGTGCATCTTTTCCTTTTACAAACCAAAGTAAAACAACCAGAAAAACCAACAAAATACCCAAACCAATACCCACCAGCTGCAATATTTTGGTTCGATTTAAATGATACTCAATTATTCCTTTCGGCCAACCAGCAACAATAGTAAAATCTGTATATGGCTCAAGATTATCGCCTTTATAAAAAATAGTTTTATTATCTTGTGCCCCACTCTCTGGATGCTCTGCAGTTGAATAAAGAGCTGCTTTTAACTGAGAAGTATTAGTTTCTGACGGTAAATGAACGTAAACTTGGGCATTATTAACTTGAACGGTCCTGTCAGAAAAAATGGCATTGTAATATAGTTCATCCCAAGTTTTTTGATAGGTTAAAACACCGTGCATCAAATAACTTAAAGTAAAGGTTCTCTCTTGGTCTAAGGCTTCAAAATACCAAGTTACTTTCTGCCCAGAGGATGAGCTGTCGATGGTAAATTTTCCATCATTGGTTGAATTATCTTGAGAAATGTTTTTGCTTTGAACATAATAGGTCTCCAACGTGTCATCTCTTACTTGGACATCGGAAATATAATCCAAACCGTCATAACTTAAATCGCGGAAAGAATAATGATATTCGCCCTCAAAATTAAAGATCTGATGCTCTTCGACTTTGACCGTGGAATCACGATTTACATAAATATCAACAATAATTTTGGGATAATAATAAGATTTGGCAGAAGCAATGCCTGGAATCAGAAGAGCTAAAACAAATAATGCGATTATTAAGAGTCTTGACTTCATAACCCATCCTTTTTAAATCCCAAATCCAAAGCTCAAAGTTCAAATAACAGGATGTGTCATCTCGAGCCGCAGGCGAGAGATCTCGTGAGATTTCTCACTGCGTTCGAAATGACAACTGCTTTGCAAATTTTGGATTTCATTTGAAATTGGGATTTTGAACTTGGGATTTATTTACTTCTTTCTCTTCTTCTTGCTAATAATATTCACCACGACTTCCGTCTTCATTCCTTTTCCTAAATTAACAATAATTTTATGTTCGCCTGCTTCTTTGATGGGTTTGGCGATTTTTAGTTGCTTGGTTTTTAGACCCAAAAGTTCGGCGATCTCTTTTGCCTTGACCGAACCGAATATTTTCCGTCCGGCAATCAAGCGAACCTCTAGAGTAATCGGATTAGACTTTAATTTTTCGGCTTTCTTTTGAAGTTCAGCCAGCTCTTGTGCTTCTTTTTCCTGTTTTTTCTTCATCTCTACTTCAATTTTTAAAATCTCATCATTAGTCGCAATCTTGGCTAAACCACGTGGAAATAAAAAATTGCGGAAGTATCCTTTTTTGACTTCACGTACCTCCCCTTTTTCGCCTAATTTTTCAACTGATTCTAAAAGTATTATTTTCATACCCAAAGATTTTAATTTATTTTTCCCATCAGGTCAAGTAAAACAAGGTCGCAGGGAAATTTTTATTTATTAATCTTAATATTTACTCTTGTTGTTTTATTCTTCTCAATATTTACATCATCTGAAAGCGGATAAATAATCTGATAACTATGGCCATCATCTTTAATAATAACAACTTTGTTTATCCCCACGGGAATTCTATCAATTGTAAAATTGCCATTTGTGTCAGTTATCTCCGCTTTTGGACCAATCCTAACAACCTGATTTGGAATAGGATTATTCTTACTATCAACTATCTTGCCCGCAGCTTGACCAGTATCTTTTCCGGCAAGAAGACTATCTATATATAAATTAAACTGATTAATTTTGTCAGCTAAAAATGAGGCGCCTCTGGACAAATTAGAGGTTACATATCTTTGGAACTGCAGCGATGCTTTCTGCCCAGTCGGCAACTTGTCATAATTTTCTTTGATCCAGACGCCGCTTATTATCTGTTGCCAGGAATATTCAGTTTTGCCAATTTTGCCACCGACTGGCAAGAAAAATTGATCATCATTTGAGTAAACCTTACCTACATTCTCAGCAAAAAGCTGCCACATATACTTAAGAATATTCTGACAAGGACTATCAGGAGTAACGTGATATTTAATAATGCCATAAAGGCGGTCGTGATACATAAAATAAGACGAATAAAATGATGCAAACATCTCATCTTCATCATCCCCAGGATGACCGCCAAATGAACGCGGCGACATACCGACATTGCCATCCTTAAATGCATTCCAAACACAACTAGTTAAACTAGAACTTTGGAGTGTTATTTTTTCAAAAAGCTGATACCATTTATCAGAGAAATTAGGGTCGGTTTTTTTAAACATTCCATAAACTAAATGCCCATACTCATGCGCCATGGTGAATGTAATATCATCTGATCTCTTTTGCTGTGCGGCCCATTTAATATAATCAGTCGTCACATTCATCACTTGGATATCTTTTATTCCAAAGCAACTGTTGTTGGCAATATATATCGGGATCGCTGAGGCATTAATCGCCCCTTCGCCATCAACAACACTGATTAAGAGATTACCGACATCCTTGGATTTTCTTTTTAATGATTTGATTTGGATGATTATTTCATCGAAGATTTTTTTGTTAGTGTTGTAAAGATTCTGTGCTTCTTCTCCGGAGATATTCAGATAGATACCATCACCCGCATTTATTATTTTAGAATCAGTTTGTTGTGAACAAAATCCATAATAGATTACTTTATCATCAACACTATCAAAATATACCGAGCCACTAGATGAAAGTCCCGGGGCACTAACACGATAAGTACCTGCTTTAAGCCCTTTATAAGCTACGCCTTTTCTCTTTAGGTAGTCCTT
>JAPLVI010000055.1 GCA_026397195.1 Candidatus Berkelbacteria bacterium
ATCCATAATGTTTCGCCCATTCTTTGTGTCGGCGAGACGATTAAAGAAATGCGCATGGGTGATAATGAGGTGACAATAAAGCAATTACGCGAAGATTTAAAACTTGTCAGTCCCAAAGATATGGAAAAGATGATTTTTGCATATGAACCAATCTGGGCAATCGGCAAAGAAAGAGGCGCTGACCCACAATATGCCAATCAGCAGATGGGCTTAATGCGCCAGGCGATCGCTTCTTTTTATAACCGAGATTTGGCGGTTAAATCGAGGATATTATACGGCGGTAGTGTTAATGCAGGAACGGTCAAGGATTATCTCGATCAGCCTGAAGTTAACGGAGTTTTGGTGGGTGGAAGTTCCGTTGTTGCTTCTGAATTTATTCAAATCTGTAAAATTGCCATGGGCAAATAATATAACTAAGGAGGAGTATGAAAATAGCCATTAATGGTTTTGGACGAATTGGCCGAACTTTTTTTCGCGCCGCGCATAAATTAGGAATTAAAATTGATGCAGTTAATGATTTATGTGATAACGCCACTCTCTCTTATCTTTTAAAATACGACTCGACTTATGGACCATTTGAAGGAAAAGTTAAATCAACCGAAGATTCAATTATTGTTGATGGAGACGAGATTAAGGCTCTAGGTGAGGCTGACCCCAAGAAACTTCCCTGGAAAGATTTGGGAATTGACTTGGTGGTTGAATCGACCGGTGTTTTTGTTGAACTTGATAAGGCGGGAGCTCATCTTGAAGCCGGAGCAAAAAATGTCGTCATTACGGCACCGTTTAAGGGCGATAAAATTGGCAGAACTTTTATTTTGGGAGTAAATGAAGAAGATTATGATGCGCAAATCGATAAAGTGGCTTCAATGGCCTCTTGCACTACCAATTGTTTGATACCAGTGGCTGATGTTTTACATAAAAATTTTGAGATCAAAAAAGCTTCAATGTCAACTATTCATTCCTTTACTATGGATCAGGTTTTGCAGGATTCGCCACATAAGGACCCAAGGCGGGGTCGTTCCGCTTTGCAATCTATCATTCCTACCACCTCGGGTGCCACCATTGCCGTTGCCGAAGTAATTCCAACTCTTAAAGACAAAATGGATGGCCTCTCTTTCCGTGTGCCCACGGCAACTGTTTCGCTTTTAGATTTTGTTGCCCTTGTTGGCAAGACAACCACCGTTGAAGAAGTAAATCAAACAATGAAAGCAGCAGCTGCAGATGAAAAATATAAAGGAGCAATAACGGTCAGCGAAGAGCCTCTCGTTTCGGCTGATTTGCGCTCTAATCCAGCGGGCGCAATTGTCGATCTATCCTTAACTCAAGTAATTGATGGTGATATGATCAAAGTAATTGCTTGGTATGACAACGAAATGGGCTATTCAATCCGCCTGGCTGAGTTCTGTCAATATCTAGAAACAAAAATAAGTTAAGTATCATGTGTCTCGCCACACCCGCCAAAATAATTTCAATCAAAAACAAAATGGCCGAAGTTGATGACGGTCATGCAAAAAAGAAAGTCTACTTAGTTTTAATTAAAAATCCCAAAATCGGTGAATATTTATTAGTACATACTAATTTAGCTATATCAAAAATAGACAAAAAAGAAGCTGAAGAAATAATAAACCTGATTTCGCAGCATGCTGCGAAATGTCAGGGCAGGTTTGTTGGCAAAGTTGCGGCTCCGCCGCATTAATTAAATCCAATCAAACTGAATAAATGTTTAAGCAATTAAAAGGTGAAAATAGGGGGATTTACCTGGCGCTTGTAGCCGCTCTTATTTCTGGGGTAGCGGTGTTTCTTAATAAAGAAGGCGTCTCACGAATTTCGGACAGCGATGTTTACACTACTCTGAAAAATATGGGTACAGCCGTTATTGTTATTTGCTTCTTCGTTTTCACTCTACGTATTCAAGAATTCAAAAAACTTAAAATAAAAGATTGGTTTTGGCTAGTTTTAATTGGTTTGGTTGGCGGCAGTGTTCCTTTTTTACTTTTTTTCCACGGTTTATCTTTGGCTTCGAATGCCTCAATACCCAATTTAATCCATAAAACTCTTTTCATTTGGGTATCGGTAATGGCTGTTTTGTTTCTAAAAGAAAGGCTTGGCCTCATACAAATCCTTGCTTTACTGCTTCTTTTATTTGGCAATGTTTTGATTTTAGGATTCCCCCATCATTTTCAATTTGGACAAGCCGAAATATTGATTTTAGCGGCCACCCTTATCTGGGCAATAGAAAATATTTTAGCTAAGACATTGTTAAAAAGATTAAAATCAGAGGTAGTCGTTTTTGGCAGGATGTTTTTCGGTTCAATTTTTTTGATTTTTTATCTCATCTTTACGCATAAGATTAGTTTAATTTCCAATATCTCGGGAGTCGGTTGGATTTGGGTGGCAATTGTCTCAGCGATACTTTTTGGCTATGTTGTCTTTTGGTATGCTGCCTTAAAATATGCCCCTGTAAGTTTAGTCGCCTCGATTCTTGTTTTGGCGTCACCTTTAACCTCTATTTTGGAATCGGTTTTCCGGACCCACAAATATTCTTCTTTCCAAATCATAGGAATGATTATTATTGTAATTGCCCTAATATTGTTTATAATAATGGTACGAAAGGTAAAATGGAAAAGGTTATTACCCGCAACCTTGCGGGCTTAACACTTTGTGCCCGTTATGCCTTTATGCCCAATAAGTTGAAATATTGTGGTCCTTCTAACGAGAGGACCCTTTTTGATTATGCGGCGAGTGGTCTTGTCGATAAAGGTCTGGTTGAAATGCTGGAAAAATTCGAGACAATGCATCCTTACTTAAAACTAATCGCGAAGGCAAATAAAATAAAAGATCCATTTGATAAGCGGGTTGTTGAGGCTTATTGGTTAGGTAATTCTCTACTCAACAAGGTTGAAATGAACAGCCTTTATTTGTCACTTCTTGATGATCACCATCTTAAAAAGAGGCTTAATACTAAAATCTTCAATGAACTCATTTTTAAGATCCCCATTGGCGCCAAGCCCCATCATGCATTTCATGTGTTTAATATTTTCATAAGAACCGGGAAGGATAAAATTAAACATACCTTGAGTACTATGCAGAGTTGTATTATAACCGTAGGTAGAGTGAAGAGAGTTAGTAATACAGATGAGTTAACCGTTGAAGCGGATTCTTTAGATTTTCAAAAAGGTAAAATTGTCATTACTAGCCGAGAAAGAAAAGTACGTTATAATTTTTTTAATCAGAAATTAATCGATGATATAAAAATCGGTGATTTTGTTTCTTTGCACTGGGATTTTACTTGCGACAAATTGAACTTAAGCCAAACAAAAAAGTTGAGAGTTTGGAACCAGTATCATTTGAATTTGGCGAATCTTACGATTTAATAAGCAGTTAACAATAAACATAAGCAGGAATCAGTAAACAGCGGCAAAGGCCGTATTTTTGTTGCTTTTTTGATAAAAATATATATTATAGCAATTATGTGAGCGTCGTTACCCCGAGCGGAAGGAAGTGCCGACATGAGAAGAACCGGCTTCACCCTGATTGAGGTGTTGATTGTCATCGCTGTCCTCGCCATCCTGGCGGCGCTCGTCGTCCCACGCCTGCTGGCTGCAGGACGAGAGGCACGGGAAGGTTCCCTCAAGGCGCACCTCGCCGAGATGCGCGCCATGATTGATGCCTACAAGCAGCAACATGACGCCTACCCGACATCCCTCGAAGTGCTCACCAAGGAGCAGAACAAGTCGACGGGGAAGCCGTATCTGTCCCAGATTCCCCCCGACCCCTTCACGGGCAGCGCCGACTACAACTACGACTCCAAGACCGGCGCGGTCCACTCCAAGGCCGAGGACGCCCACGATGGCACCGCCTACAAGGACTACTGAGCCACAACAAGGCCGTTTCGCGGCATTTGCACTACCCGGAGGCGGGAAGACCACGCACCACTGGCTTTCCCCTCCGTTTTTAATTAAAAATGCCCCAACGTTACGTCAGGGCATTTTTTATCCGCTACACCAAATTTTTGGTGTGGGGATGAATCGTCAAAATTTATTACTTGCGATAACAATCGGAACAATAAACTGGACGATCTCCTGAAGGCTCAAAAGGCAATTTTTCGATGTCTTTGCCGCAAGAGGCGCATTTGATTCCTTTACCAGAAACATCAATCATTCTGGATTCGCGCTCTTCATCTTTCTTTTTGCGGAAACAATCGGTGCAATGCACTTCTTGACCTTCTTTAGGTCGGAATGGCAATTCGGTAATGTCTTTACCGCAGCCAGCACATTTGATCTTCATGTCGCTGACATCCTGCATTCCGCCGGAGAAACCTTGATCTTCTTCTGCCATAAGTTTAAAACTTTCCTTATTAACTAATACTATTCGACCTTTCCCTTTATGGGACTAAGTAAAATTTTAAACCTACGGCTGACAATTGTGCCCCAGCTGGGCAGAAAACCGTTCTCACGTCTTAAAATTTCACCATTTTCATTATATACCATTTTATTCCATTTGTCCAGTTTTGTGGATATTTAATGCACTGAACAGGTTATACAGGGATCATAAGCTCTAACCAGCATTTCGAGTAACTTTTTTCTTTTCAATGATGAGAGATTTTTAGTCGTCTTTAATAGCTCTTTCGCGTCTTGCTCAAGAGATGATAAATTCTGCGTGGTCGGAGGGATGATGTCATAGCCAATTATCTCGCCCGCTTTATTAGTTTTAACATAATGATAAAGGATTCCGCGAGGCGCTTCGACTGCGCCAACTCCCTCGCCTCGCCTCGGTTTAAAATCAACTAGCCGGGGTTGCCACTTGTCTTCAATTAATTCCTGGCTATTTTTTATAATCATCTCTATTGCATGAAGAAGCTCAATCGCCTGTGCCAAATTGTTTAAGTAAGGATTATAATTTGGTGTTTTAAGGCAAGTACTCTTTTCAATTTTTGCTTTTGGCATTAGTTCATAAGCTAAATTGTTAATTCGCGCCAACGCCCCAGTCATAAAAGGACGAGGGGAGGGCAAATGGTCAATATTCTTGCCATAATGCAGAGCATATTTGGCGCTCGAGGACGGCCTAATTTTTTCTTTTATTCTTTTCTTGTAATCCTTGGGTTTAAAACTTGAATCAAAGCTAGAAATAACATCGCCGGAATAAAAATCATAGTCGTCTAGTGTCAGAAATTCAACTTTTTGTGGAATTTCAGGATAATTAAAACGGCTAAACATCTCAATCGTCATTTTGGCACTAATCATTTGCTTTTCTGCTTTATTTACAATTATTCCTACATCTTTTTTCTTAGGGAATTTAAGAAATCCGCCTACTGTTGGCGTTGTTGGATGAACTGCCTTGCCACCAATAATCTCAACTACTTCATCAGCAAAATGTTTTAAATCTAGTGCCATCCGTAGTTTTTTGGGATCTTTATCAGCTAAGGAGATAGTAGAATCAAGTCCCAGATAATCAGGTAAGGCCAAAAAATATAGATGCAAGGTATGGCTCTGGATAATTTGGGCTGCCTCTAAAATCTGTCGAAAACTGATAATA
>JAPLVI010000019.1 GCA_026397195.1 Candidatus Berkelbacteria bacterium
ACTACCGTCGAATATTCATGCTCTCTTAAGGTTTCATCCCAGCCATTGATTGTCATTGCTTTCTCTTTTGAGCCATTTTTGAAGGTGTAATCAGACGGCAGGGTCGCCGAAGGATCGGTTGAAGTAAACTGAACCGTTCCATTATAATCTGTCATTACCGCTCCCCCATCATAAGCAGTGATAGTCGTAGAATGCCCAGCTTCTTTAGCTACTTTCGCCGGCAACTCTGACATTTGAAGATCAGTTAGGGCTGCTTTGGCCCCATCTCCTTTGCGGAAAATGACAAAATACATTAAGAGTAAAAGCAGAATCGTAACAACAACAGCTAAAATAATCAAAAATTTTCTTCTTTTTTGCATTATATCTATTATATGACAAAAATATGAAAATAATTAGTATCCACAAACAAGATCCCTATTATTCAATGGTCATAAATGGGTTGAAAACTGTCGAAGGAAGACTAAATAAAGGTAAATTCGCCGAAATAGAAATCGGTGATGTTTTGATGATGCTACCAGGGGGCAAAAAATTTAGAGTAATTGGTAAGAGAAAATACAAAACATTTAAAGAGATGCTTAAGAGCGAAGGCATAAAGAATATTTTACCCGATCAAGACAATGTAGAAGATGCAATTAAAATTTATCGAAGATTTTATAAAAAGTCAGAAGAAAAAAAATTTGGCGCACTCGCCATAAGAATAAAAAGGATATAATATTCAATAATCTTAAGCCTAATGATATAATAGAATCAAATTAAAAAGGAGGAAAATGAAAAAATCTTTTATTTTGGCTTTAATCGTCAATTTCGTGGTTTTATCATTAACCTTTATTCCTTTTAAAACCGAGGCTAATATTACTGGTGGAGGTTTGAATGTCGGAGCCAAAGTCGAAGTTAGTAAAGACGGCGGTGCAACTTGGTATAACTATTCGGCAGATTCAAGCCCGGGTAATCAAACCTTAACCGCCAAACCCGGTGATATCTTGACTTTCCGTGGTAAGGTTTGGAACGAAGGAGTAAATACGCCCGCAAATTTAACCTTATCTGGTATAATTGACCATACCGAATATCTCGAAATGACTGGCGCTTTTTATAAAGATGATGAAGACTTAGATGATGTTCACTATTCTGGAACAATTGGTTCAAACACAATTACCCTGCCCGAAATTCATTATGATTCAGGTAATGAAAATTTTCATTACGAGGGTGGCACTTTTCAAGCAACATTAAAAAATGGTATTCCTGATCAAACTGTTATTACCGGAATTTTCAGAGTTGAAAGTCTAAATATAGTTGTTTATAACAAACCGGGAATTAATTTGGTACCTCGAGCCTTTGCGCAGCTCGAAGGCGCAGCTATTTCCACTGTTAGAATTCTTGTCTGTAATCCGCCTCTGCCTAATACGGGTGCTGATTTATAATTATGCCCAAACCAACAGAACATGCGCCATTAATTTGCACAATCTGCACTATTCTTGCCCTAATTGGCATTGTGCTTGGTTTTGTTTTCCATAATCCTCTTTTTGTTATTTTTTTCCTTATTCCAACGGTAGGTTATGAAATTTATCGTACCGAAGGGGCATCAACCAAATTCTCATCAATTGCTATCGCGGTTGTTCTTTTGGGAGAATTATTACTTATAATTTTTCATGTAAATTATGATCTGATAAAATTCTTTGGTACAGAACAGGAATATGTCGCCGGATACTCCGTTCCTTTAGGAGATATTAAAGTAGTCGGTCCATTTCTTCTAGCAATACTTTCAATTATTCTCTTTATCCGTACTTATGGCGTCTATACAAAATGGTTGGCGGCGATAGTCTTTGTGAGTTCGTTTGCCATTGTCTATGCACTTGACCCCAATATCTTTTCACAAATGATAAAGTTTGGTATAAGACAAATATTATATAGAAGTTATTAATAAATTAAGGAGGGGCATGCCAAACGAAATAGAATTATCTGAAGAAAATAACTCTTTAGAGAAAACACAGCAGCCGATGGAACAAACAACTACACCTAAAATAGGATTTTTTAATAACCCTAAAAAAGTAAAAGGTGTTTTTGTTTTATTAATTATTCTAACCGTACTTTTTTTCCTTGCTGCCGGGGTGCTGGGCTATCTTTATTGGAAAAAGAATGACAATTACAAAAGATCAAATCAAGAAAATCAACAACAGCTCGATAAGGTTAATAAAGAAAAGGCAGATCTGGAAAAACAAATAGCTGACCTAAAAAAAGAGAATGAAGATTTGAAAAATTCAGGAGAAAAATCAACGGCAGAAGCGGCTAATAAAGAAGCAATCGTCAAAGCCTATACCGAAGTTCTTGCTTATGTCGCTTCAGTCATTGATAAGTACCAGGGGTTTGATAATTGGACAGAAGCTGACTACCAAAAAGGTCTTGAAATTGCTAAAAAAACCCAAAGCTCAAGTTTTCTAGAGACATGCCAATGGGCATGGACAAGAAAAGATATTTCCCAGATGACTCGTTTTGTCCGCTTCCTCAATGAAGTTGCTTCCGGAATTAATGATAACCTGCCTTAGGCTAGAATTCCTCAAATAATAGCCCCATTTTCTTGCAATTTTCCATGTCTCGATATAAAAGATAAGGGGTCCAAACACATTTTGGCGAGAGCGAAATTATTTTGGCTTGGGGATTAAAATAAATAATATTGTCATATCCCGAGGCAAAATTTATATCTATCTTTCTTTTTTGTTTTGAATTTTTAGGTAATCGAAAATTAAATAATAGCTTAAGATCACGCTTTAGACTATCCAACCCCCATTGTTCAGTAAATTCCAATACCGAACTAATAATTTCTGATTTTAAGTCAGGCCTTAAGTTTATTATCTCCTTTGTGGGCAAAGAGATCTTTTGTATCAAACCAAAGAAAATCAAAGAAAAAACTAATTGTTTGGCGGCCCCATGCTTTTCAAAATCTCCTTTTCTTTTGGCGGGGAAGAAATCAATAAAGAAAATTCGTTTATTAAAAATTGAATAACTATCAAGACCAGGATATAGAGCCACCCTGTTTAAATAACCCCAATAATTTATATTCAATATTTTATTGAGAGTATCTAATACTTCTTCACAACTCATATGAATGATTTCTTGGGCAATTGGCTCGCCGAATTCTTCCCATTGGGTTATTATTTTCTTTTTCTGGTGATTTATTTTCCCGCCATAATATTTAGGAACTTTCACACCAATACTCTGCATTGAATGATAATATTCTTCCAAATGTGCTAAATCGGCAATTGGATCTGGCGAATAGTAAATCTTTTTGGAAGTGCGGATTTTTCTCAATGTCGTTCTTTGTAATTCATTTTCTGAACTCTCAATTTGGATCATTCTTTCCTCCTTTTTATTGGATATTAGCCTGAATACCCAGCTCTTTCCGCGAAAAGGGCTGGGATGAAGGCCAATAGAGGCAGCGGCCCGTCTCGGCAGACCCCGAGCCGAGGTCCGTCCAAGACCATGGCCGAGACAGGTCTGACGGAAGCTGCAACTTTGCCAACGAACCCGCCCTGATACTCCAAAGCTTGCTTTGGAGTCGGGTTCATTTGCTTGTACTTCAAATATAAAACAATGAGATTTAATGTAAAAAAGTAAATTTTTGACCTTACTTATGAGAAATTAGAGAGTACTTTTTAATAATAATTACAAATGCAGGGCGTTTTATGACAAACATGACAACCCTTGTTAAACATTAAATAGAACTTTTTTTCGATGTCGATATTCAAGGAATTAAAAAGACGCAAAAATAGTATGAAATAATCGGCGCTTTTTATTTCAATTTCTTTAAAGTGTTTAATTTGTTTTTCTTTCAAAAACAAACGAAAGGAATAGCTTAAATCATCGGTTTTGCGTAAAAATATCATCATCAATTCTTTTGCGTTTTCATCGGGATAAATTTTTCTAACCATTTCCTGCCAAGAACTTAATCTTTCCGGTTTACGGCTTGAGGGTCTGCCGGTTTTCATTGCTTTTTGTCCTTCTTTATCTTCGCAAATACACGGTATTTCGAGACAAAAAGGACATTTATAGGAATATCTCTTCCAAGTTATTTCTTCGAGATTAAAATGATATCGATTCGAGAGTGCAGCAAACCAGGCTAAAGA
>JAPLVI010000006.1 GCA_026397195.1 Candidatus Berkelbacteria bacterium
TCTCGTTTCAGGTCACCCTCAATTTTAATGGCTTTCTTTTCGATTAATTCTTTCAAGGTGTTAATTTCTTCGCTAGTTAAATTTTTTGATTTTTTGTGAGGGTCAATTTTTACTTCCTGGAGAAATTTCTTTGCTAAAGAAGGACCTATCCCATAGATATAGGTTAAAGAAACATCAATATTTTTATTATCCGGGATATCTACACCTAAAATACGAACCATAAAATTATCCTTGTCTTTGTTTATGTTTAGGATTAGTGCAAATTACATAAAGACGGCCTTTACGTCTAACTATCTTGCAATTTTTGCAAATTTTTTTTACAGAAGCTCTAACTTTCATAATATAAATATTAACTGATATTCGTATCTTTCGTATTATTCGTATATTCGTATCGGTTACAATCGATAAACAATGCGACCCCTTTTAGAATCGTAAGAAGAGAGTTCTACTAAAACTTTATCTCCGTTTAGAATTTTAATTCTATGAAGGCGAAGTTTCCCAGATAAGTGGGCTAAAACTTCCTCTCCATCGGTTAATCGAATTCGAAAAATCGCATTACGCAAAGCTTCGGTTACTATTCCTTCCTTTCGAGTAAATTCTTTACTACTCATAAATCAATATCATATTAGCAAAATATATGAATTTAGTCAACAGAAATTTCAATTTTATTGAGGTTGGCAGGCACTTTTTTAATCCAAAAAGGAAAGAGTTTAACTTTTACTTCTTCTATCCCATCTATACTTTTTAGAATGATTTCTAATTCTTTTTGGTTTTTGCCGGCAACATCTTTCTTAATTTCATCCTGAGCAAGATGATAACAGAAAGTTTGCTTGACAGACATTGTCACTTTCAACGTTCCTTTCTCAAAATCAGGTTTGATGTCTTTATATTCTATGATGGGATCACCGCAATAATCATATTTTTCTGGTTTTTGAGCATCAAATCGGCTTTTGATAAACTCAATAAGATCTTGCTCCCTGAAAGCAATCACCCTGATTTCTCCAGCAGCAGTTACGGTAAAGCTTTGACGGAAATCTCCGACCGAAACATCGCTGCTAAGTTTTACAATTTTGATACCGCTTTTGGCCCCATCAAGAATTTTTAGATTGTTGGGAATTTTATTTTTTAAATCTTCGCTTATTTTAGTACCGATCCCTTCCAACATGCTATTTTCGGCATTCTTTAAATCTTCGGCAGTAACCATTGGCACTGAGCCTAAGCTTCCTCCTGTCATTAGCTTATTGCTAATACCATAAAAACCATTAAATAACTTTGGTATTTCTTTCCAAGCAGGAATAGTGAATTTGCAATTATTGTTACAGGCAGGAATATTATATTCTGGTCCTGGTTTATCAGCAGTAACATTGACATCTATTGATGAAGGTTCGAGTTTACCATTTTTCATCGTTGCTCCAGGAATTACTATTCTCGAATCTAAATGAAAAATTTTACCATCAGGAGTCTCAAATCGAGTAGTAGCTATTAAGATTTGAGGGGCAGAAGAAAAATTATTAATAATAGTAAT
>JAPLVI010000172.1 GCA_026397195.1 Candidatus Berkelbacteria bacterium
AAAATGCAATACCGGTGAAGATGCCGGTTACCTGTGGCTAGACGAAAAGACCCCGGGAGCTTTACTGTAGTCAGATATTGGACTTTGATTTTTGATGCGTAGCGTAGCGGGTAGGCTTTGAAGTTCTGTTTTCGGACAGGATGGAGTCGCCGATGAAACACCACTCTTTAAAAATCATAATTCTAATCTCGATTAAATTTTGGAAACAGTGTTTAATGGGCAGTTTAAGTGGGGCGCTTGCCTCCTAAAAGGTAACGGAGGCGTTTATCAAGGTCAGCTAGCTCCGGATGGAAATCGGAGCGGTCGTGTAAAGGCATAAGCTGGCTTTACTGCAAGACGGGCATGTCGCGCAGTTGCGAAAGCAGAACTTAGTGAACCGACCCTAGATTATAGAATCGGGGAAGACATCGGACAAAAGCTACCCCGGGGATAACAGGCTGGTAGGTGCTGAGAGCCCACATCGACGCACCTGTTCGGCACCTCGATGTCGGCTCATCCTATCCTGGGGCTGAAGAAGGTCCCAAGGGTTTGGCTGTTCGCCAATTAAAAGGGTACGTGAGCTGGGTTTAAACCGTCGTGAGACAGGTTGGACCCTATCTGCCGTAGGCGTAGATATTTGAGAGACCTCGTCCCTAGTAAGAAAATTGCTACTTCACGGAGTAATCCGTGATGACAATGTGGCTTATAACGGTGGAGTCTTAATAAATTTGGTCTGTTGATAATCATTATTGCATTGGTCTTGCGATTATGATACAATTTACTTGAGGACCAGATAATTATTAAGATAATACCGTGGGAAGTCGATCTAAAATAAATTTGGCATATATTGCAGGCTTTCTTGATGGTGATGGAAGCTTAATGCTTCAGATTAAGAAAAGAAAAGATGGTAAGTTGAAAAGACGATTCATGTTCACGATTTGTTTTTATCAAGATTCAAGACACGAAAAACCATTATATTGGATTAAGAACATTTTGGGAATTGGTTATGTTTCAAAACGCAATGACGGAATTACCGAGTTGAGAATCAATGGTTTTAAACAGATTAGAGATATATTGAAAAATTTGGTTCCATTTGTTAAATTCAAGAGAGATCAAGCAAAGGCAATGTATAAAGCCGTAAATCTTTTGTGTCGTGTAAAAAACAGTGATTTATCCAAAAAAGATTTACACGAATTGGTGAATTATATTCTGATTATTCAGAAGAATAATTACGTAACCAAGAAAAAGAAAACGAAAAAAGATTTGCTAAAAATTTTAGGTTTGACCCCGTAACGACTTAGTCCCGCACTGCGGGACTGGAGTTTGGCAGAAATGCCAAGCTAATACGCCGCCTCCCCGATTTGGATCGGGGATGAAGATATAGTCTGCGCACATAGTGATATGTGATAACGTGACGAGAGGACCGGGATGAACGAACCTCTGGTGTATCAGTTGTCCTGCCAAGGGCATTGCTGAGTAGCTATGTTCGGCCGAGATAAGCGCTGAAAGCATATAAGCGCGAAGCTCTTCTCAAGATTAGATATCATAGATTAGTTGAAGACTACAACTTTGATAGGCTTCAGGTGGAAGTCCAGCAATGGATTAAGCCGAGAAGTACTAATAAATCATTTGACCTGCTTATTGGTTGACAGTTTTTGGACATTAAATTGTGGTCATTATAAGGGGGTAATACTGGGAGTGCTCCACTTGTTCCCATTCCGAACACAATAGTGAAATCTCCCGAGGCCGATGGTAGTGCGTATGCGCGAGAGTAGGTAACCCTCTTATAATGATCATAATAAAAATGCCTCTGCGATTGCGAGGCATTTTTATTTTCTTCCAAAACTTGCTATAATTCAATTATGACCCATTATTTAAGGAAACAAGCGATGGTTTTGATTATTTTTCTGCTGATTATCGTAATAATCGCAGGCGGGATTTATCTTTTGCTTCATCACGAAAACGCCACTTGCTATGACGCAATTCAAAATCAAAGCGAGACCGGTATTGACTGCGGCGGTCCTTGCGGGCCGTGCCCGATTCCCAAAGAGAAACTGGAAATTCTTTCCCAAAATTTTATTCCCACAACCGAAAACAATTTTGATTTGCTGGCTAAAGTTCAAAATCCCAACAGCAATTGGGGCATAGACAACATGGTTTATAAATTTAATTTTTATGATGCGGATAATAATTTGATCGACTCGAAACAGGGTACGACTTATTTCTTACCCCAGGAGACCAAGTATATTATTGAACAGAAATTTTCTCCTTCCGAAATTCCGGCCAGCATGAAATTCGAACTGGGAATTCCGCATTGGCAGTACTTAAGATATTTCGAAGAATTGCGCTTAAGAATTATAAATAGCGGCTATCAATTGACTGACGGTAAATATCGTATTTCCGGGATTATTGAAAATAAAAGCAATTACAATTTGAGCCAGGTAGAAGTGGTTGGAGTGCTTTTTGACGAGAATCAAAAAGCTATTGCTGCGGGGAAAACCACCATGGAAACGTTGATGATAAACGAAGGCCGCAGCTTTGAAATCACTTGGCCGTACGCAATAGACAAAACAATTTCTTCTTTCGACGCGAGAGCCCATACCAATGTTTATCTTGATGAAAATTTCATCAGAGTCAACAGCAGCCCCGTCCCGCAATAATTGATTTTGAATTATGCCCCGTACTGAATTTTCGACTGATCCCGACTAGTCGGGATCAAATAGAGCGCTGGGCATAATTGAGAAATTTAGTTTATAATTATAATTGTTAAATTTTAGATAATCGATATTTAAAATGTCGAAAATCTAGTACGGGGTATGTTTTTATATTTTCTTAAAAAACTGGATTGGGTTTTGGTGATTAGTGTTTTGCTGCTTTGCGGGATAGGGCTTTTGTCTGTTTACAGTTCGGTTTACACGCCTGGTTCCAAATATTTTTATAAACAGTTGATTTTTGTAATTGTCGGTTTTATTGTAATGATTGGTTTTGCAATCTTGGATTATCGGGTTTTTCGCAATCACCCGATTTTTTTATTATTCCTTTATATTGTCAGTGTTTTGCTTTTGGCCGCGGTTTTGGTTTTCGGCAAACAGATAAGAGGGGCGACCAGTTGGTTTCGTTTCGGGCCTTTGAATTTTGAGCCCGTGGAATTCGCCAAATTCATTGTTATTTTGATTTTGGCAGAATATTTTTCTTTGCGTCATATCGAGCTTTACCGCATTCGCCACATTGTCATTTCCGGCATATATATGCTTATTCCGGTCGGGTTGGTTTTCTTCCAGCCGGATTTGGGTTCGGCAATGGTTTTGGTATTTTTGTGGCTGGGAGTAATGGTGATTGCCGGAATCAAGTTGAGACAGTTGTTGATTTTGTTTTTAATCGGCACCATAATTTTTGCCATTGCCTGGTTTGCAATATTAAAACCCTATCAGAAGGACAGAATAATCAGTTTTATCAATCCCTATTTCGATCCTCTTGGCTCCGGTTATAATCGTATTCAGTCGGTGATTGCCGTTGGCTCGGGACATATTTTCGGCAGGGGATTGGGTTATGGCCCGCAGAGCCAATTGGATTTTTTGCCCGACCGTTATACCGATTTTATTTTTGCCTCGATTGGCGAAGAAATGGGATTTGTAGGGGTGGTTTTGATTTTTGTTTTTTATTTCCTTTTGTTTTTCAGAATTATAAAAACCGCGCTTAACACGACCAATAATTTCGCCCGTCTTTTTTGCGTGGGCGT
>JAPLVI010000052.1 GCA_026397195.1 Candidatus Berkelbacteria bacterium
TATATTAATTTTTTCGTTTACATATTCTTTTTTGAGATTTTTTAATTCTTTCTTGAGATGTTTTAGCTCTTTATGCCTTTCAGAGCCAATTAATTTTTTCTCAACCTCTAAACCGATATATTTGCTTGAAAGAACATACCACTTCTCGCCATCCCCTTTTGCTTCACGATTAACCCTACTATAAAGTTTATCTAATTTATTCTTTCCATTGATATAATTTTCGGCAATTTTTTCTATTTTTTTTCGCATAATTTATAATGAATTATAACATTTTATTGATATCCGCGTCCCCTAACATAGCTCCTTGCCCATTCCCCTGTCGGAAACCAAAATGATGGATAGTCATGTGAAGCAAAATAAACTCCATATCCACAAACACCATATTTGAAATGAAAAATATAGGCTTTCTTGTTGCCTTTGGAATAAACCTCACATTGAGGCAAATGACTTAAAATCACACCTATCGCAGCACTTGTTAATAGACGAGTTTTTGCATCTCTTATTTCCGTAGACAGGGCTTTAAGGGATTGAGTCGTCGCCTTTAATGTGTCATAATACCCCGTATTTATTACTGCTGCTACAATAACTGATTTAACGGTGGTTATTGACCTTTTATAGTATGACGATGCAGCCGAAGCTGCTTTTTGAATCGCAGTCTGGGCAATAGAGGCAATTGCTGGCAAGGTGGCATTAACAACATTATTAATAGCTGTCTTGCCTGGACCAAAACAATAATACCAACCAGCATATAATATTGCGACATCAACAGCAATCTTCAGGGCTGGCACCAAGGCTATCAACCACGCGAACTTCCCATTCTGGTCTATCTTCATCACCGGATTATTGTCGCAGTAGATATATGGATTTAAGGTGCCGGAACCTTCGCCGATATCGCTGTCTTTGCTCAAAAATCTTCCGAGCTCGGGATCATACATTCTGGTCTTCAAGAAATACATTCCCAAATCATCATCAAAGTAATAACCGGAATACAAGCGCGGATTATCTAATTGACCTCGGTCGGTCAAAAGATTGCCCCACGCGTCATAGTCATAACTAATCTTCAAATTGCCCAGATAATCAGAAAGCCCAATCACATTTCCGTGAGGGTCATATTGATAATAATAGGGGAGACCATCAATTGTTATTGAAACCAAATTTTCTTCTGGATCGTAAGTATAACTGTGAATAACTTTACCGGCAGCATCAACTTCAGCCACCAGTTTTCCACCTTCATAGGTATATTTTATCAAATTACCATCTTCCAATCGAGAAATCCGTTTTTTATTGGCGTCATAGATATATTCAATTGTTTTGCCACTAGGTAGGATTGCCTTGGTAAAGTAATCCTCGGCATCATATTGATAAGTAGTAATGCCGAATTGCGAATCATTTTTTTCAATAATATTGCCATTGGCATCATAAGCAAAAGCAGTTGTTCTGCCGCCGGCATATTCAATCCGCAAGAGTTTATTGCCATCAGTCTCATCATAAATATAATTGGCGTTTTTGTCCCCCGAGATGGAAGTGCGGTTACCAGCAACATCATAAGTGTAAACCGTACCATTCTCGCCAGTCAGCTGGTTTTTAGCATCATACTGGTAAGAATTGATTTTGCCATCAGCTCTGGTGATTTTGGTGATATTGTAATTAGCATCGTATTCCAAATCATAAGACGAATAAATCAATCCGTTTTTGTTCTGATTTTTTGCATTAATTAATCTGCCCGAAGAATCATATGCGTATAAGGTGACATCGCTGTTGGGCTTGATTATTTTAGTAATGTTGCCAGCGGCATCATATTCATAATTGGTGATTTCGCTAATTCCCGACGAGCTCATGGTAAGCTGACCCGAACTATAACTGGTGCCAGTGCCTGAACTTATTTTGGTTTGGGTTGCTAATTGGGTAAGATAATCTCTTGAATCGTAGCCAAGATTGTAATCCTTGACTGTTGATTGTGCCGCCACCAGGTTACCGTCTTTGTCATAGTTATAAGTGCTATCTTCAGAAATTGAATTTTTGACGGTTAGCGGCGCATTATTTTTATCGTAAGTAATATTTGTTGTATCTGAACTTGCCGCGATTTTAGTCGGGTTGCCATTTTTATCATAGACATAATTTGAATCAGCCGAAGCTGAATCAGAGCTTACAACCTGATCAGTCTTATCAAAACCATAATCATGATTTTGACCTTTGGGGTCAATAACTTTAGTAATATTACCATTGCCATCATAAGTAACGGAGTATCGCGTTCCATCGGGTTTAACCTCGGCGACTACTTGATTTCTGTCGTCATATTCATAACCCGTTTTCTTCCCTTTTTCATCCATTACGGCCGTTCGGTTATTGGCTAAATCATACTGATAAGCAATCAGTGAAGCATCGGGATTTATTTGTTTAATGAGACGATTAACGGCGTCGAATTCATATTGAGTAACATTACCCTTGAAATCTTTTTGCGAAATGATATTTGAATTGGCATCATATTGGGTCTCTTTGGCGTTATTCGATGGATCGATGATTTTGCTCTCACGGTTAAGCGCGTCAAGTTGATATTCAATTCGAACCCCATTGGCATCGATTGAAGCTGTTTTGTTGCCCAAAATATCATATTCAGAAGATGTCGTTGCCCCTTTGGCATCAATCGTTTTAATCAAATTGCCAAAGTTATCATAAACAAAACTTCTCGCATTGCCCTTGGGATCAGTCACTTTAATTTGGTTGCCGTATTGGTCGTAATTGTAATTGGTGACATTACCTAAAGGATCAGCCTGTGAGATAAGGTTTTCCCTGGTGTCATAATTATATCGGGTAATATTTCCATTTGGATCAGTAATAGTTAAAGGATTAGAGAAAGAGTTATAAGCAGTTGTAGTAATATTCCCCAGCTGATCAATCGTTTCGGTGCGGTTACCGATATTGTCATATTCAAAAACAGATATTTCACCCTTTTCATCAATAACCCTGGATGGATTAAGATTGCCGTCATATTCAAACTCATTGTTTAATACTTCACCATGGCCATCATCAACGGCATAAATCTTTTTGTAAGCATTGAGGTAATTGGTAACTTTTCTGGCCAAAGGATCGGTTATTTCGGTTTTGGAACCGTCTGTATAGTTAAATTTGGTCTCTGCAGCGACTGCATTTTTAACCTGAACCGCTTTGCCGCCATCATAGGAAAAATAGGTCGGATTGTTTTTAAAGTCATTAATTTGCGTGATTTTGCCTTCACCGTCGTAAAAATATTCTTGAAAATTATTAAGAACATTGTACGCTTTCTGCAACAAGCCATTATTAAACTCAAACCTCGTTTTCCTGCCAGCCGGGTCAATAATTTCTTTTAGATATCCGTTTTCATAGCTTAAATTTATTTCTCTGCCTGAAGAATCTAAAATTTTGACGACTTTGTCCTGCTCATAGAGATAAGATATACGATTGCCGTTTAAGTCGTTTTTAGATTGTAGCCTGCCTGAAGAATCAAAATTATAGTAAATTCCATCTTTAAATTTAAGCCTTAAATTGCGGACACTTAAAGGCGCGGCTACTGGATGGTTATTAACGATGGTAAAGCTTTCTGCCGTAATAATGTAACCCCAGTTATAACCAGCATCAGTAAAGACAGCAGGGCTTGGGATCCAGCGTCTGGCGCCATTTTCAACCACATAGGCTTCCGGTCCTGTCCCCGGCTCAATAAACATCGTTCCATCGCGATATGGAACTGGCGTACCGCTCGGATATGAATTCATTTCCGCATCAGAAATGGCAATTATTTTATTCCAATTTATATAGTTATTGCTAAAAACCGAAGGCGATGGAACATGATTTTTTTTGCCATTTTCAACCAGATAAACAGCTGGTTGATTGGCTACTCTGATAAGACTTCCTGAAGGGTGTTTGGCTTCAACTTTTATTGGTTCACCCTCGGGGAACTGGTCGGCAAGATCCGAGACTTTAACATTCTCCCAATTATAGCCCATGCCGATGAAAGTTGCCGGATCAGGGAAATGTCTTTTTTTCTGGTTTTCAATTACATAAACGGCTGGGGCATTGGCAGTCTTGATTAAAGTACCATCTGGATAATTAAGCATGTCTCCCATTGGATATTGTTCCATTTCGACATTGGAGACGGTTATATATCGCCAAACAGGAAAATAAGAATTTAAAACATCGGGATTAGGAATCCATTTTCTTTTTCCGTCCTGAATTAGATAAATTCTAAGAGAATCAATTGTTTTTATCATCGTCCCGTTGGGATGTGTTCTTTTTTCTCCATCTCTTATTAAATCAACGAATAATCCTTGGGGTCGGGTATAATTGATTCCGTCGCCGCTGAAATTGTGATAACTGCCATCAGCATCAATATAAGTAATATTTCCCGAATCATTAGTAATTAATCTCTGCTCAAAATCCGCCTGCCACTTGCTGCCTAAAACAGAATTAATTTTAAGATTTGGATTTGTAGTAGAAAGTTTAAGATCATTTAGAATATTACCGTTCACGTCGCAGATTTTGGCCTGAAGTTTAAATTCAACCTCACCTTGGCTAACTTTAAAGAGGATTCGATTCCAACCGGTCCGCAAAGAAATATTGAATCTGTCGGAATCAGGAGTCAAGGGGCGTAAAACATTATTGCCCCAGACCTGATTACCATTGACAAAAACCTTGATGCCATCATCAGAACCAAGCCAAATTTGTCCATTTTTATCATTTGGCGACCAGACATAAATAAAATTATAGACCGCCGCATTTTTGGTTGAATTGTATTGAATTGTGCTTTGCAGGGCTTCGTGAATGTCTAAGACATCATTTTGGGAGTGGAATTTTGTCCAGGCTCTTCCGTTAACCGCTCCTTCATTTGGCCAAAGATATTCTTCGCCTAAAAAATCAGTTTTAAACGCATTTTGGGCACTCGAGGTATAAAAAGGACCATTAACAAGCCAATCTTTGATGTAACCAGTATTATCTATACTCTGACTGGCATAATCTTGGCTATTATAGGAGCGCGAAGTGCCGAGGGATAAATTGCCTTGTGCGGCAATAGAAAAATCACTTTCATTTAAATTTAAGTTTCCATTGGAGATATTGATCGGCCCTTTTTGCGAATAATAGCTTTCGCTCCCCCGCTGGTTGTTTAA
>JAPLVI010000178.1 GCA_026397195.1 Candidatus Berkelbacteria bacterium
ATCCAAAAAGGAGATATTATAGTTACAGCAATGACCCGGCCCCATTTTCTGCTCGGCATACGCCGTTCGGCAGGGATTATTGCTGATTTAGGGGGTAATCTTTGTCACGCAGCTATTGTTGCTCGGGAATTTAATATTCCAGCTGTTGTTGGTACCCAAAATGCAACCACGACCCTTGAAGATGGACAAAAAATAATTTTAGACGGTAATGAAGGCTATATCTATGAATATTGATGAAAAATTTTTAAAATTTCCCCAAACTTTGCCTAATGATCTTGAGGCGTTTATGGTTTTTTATCCTAATAAATTTCCACCAATCATTTCTTATTATGAAAAAATTGCTCATAAGATAGCTAACGACCCCGAAGCTTATCACGAATATGGAGATTGGGCTCAAAAAGAACTCTTTGCAGGTTTTGAGAAGATAGAAAAAGATTACAAAAAAGGTGATCAGAATAATCTTGCTTTTTTAGTTGAAACAGATCAGAGACTGCATAAATTGTTTTGCTATCGCTTTTGGCCGGTTAATTATCTTTTTGCCGATGGCCCCCTGCATGATTTTTTTGTTGATAATCTTAAAAACTTGATTCATAAATTTATTGATGTCGCCGATGAGGTTGAAGAATTCGAAGGAAAAGTATTTAGTATTCAGCGCGATCTTTTACAAGGTGATTATGCTGATCTTTATTTACGGCAAGCTATAGAGGGAGTAAAAATAATAGAATTATTAGAAAAGAATCAAGAAACAAAAAAAATTCTGAAAGAAGCGAGAGAATTAATAAAGGATAGCCCACAACAAAATTTGGATAAGATAAATTTACTTTGGGGGAAAATTGCCCAAATTATTCAAAAGGAGAAAAATAATTCAGAGCTTAAAAAGAAATTTGATATTCCATTAGCCCAAGCCAAAATGCGTAAAACAATGTTGCCATTTTATAATATGTTGACTCATGCTGTTGAATTTCAAAAAGAGAATGAACAATTAACCAAAAGGCACAAAGAAATGGGAAAAAAGATTGATTCAATTATGGATATGGCCAAAGGAAAATTATTGAAAGACGATTTTGAATTATTTAAACTTTCGTATGAGCAAGCTCGTAATTTTTCAATGTATAAAGATGTAATGGGAGAAATTGATCTTTTTATTCTACCGTTATGGTTTGGTCTACATGATAAAGTAAAAAAAATTTTATCTAAAACCATGAAGTTAAGACCTCGTTCAACAGGACATTCAGCTATGTTTTATTATCTAGTCTGGTATTTACCAACCGAATTAAAGGCCAAAGTGATATCAATAGATGAGACGCCTTTTGACCTAAAAACACTCTAAAAATGAATGAATTTACAGAATCATCATCAGAGGAGATTCAAAATCCAGAAATACCAACCGGAGATTGGCAGACATTGATAATTATACAAAGACATGGTGAATATGATAATCGTAGGCCAGCGGACTGGCAAAACTTAACTTCAGACGAACAAAAAAACCTCGGCCGACTAACCGAAAAAGGCAAAGATAAAGTTACGCATATATCACAAGAGAGAATATCAGCAATATTAGAACAAAACCCGGAAGAAACGGATTTTATATTGATTAATAGCCCCACTTTCTGGCTCGATGAGCCACAATTTGGGCAAAGAGCAAGGGAAACAGCCGAAATAATCGGTCAGACAATTTTAGCTTCTCTAGGTGAAAGAGGTTTAAATCAAAATCAACTTCTTAATGTTCGTCCTAAGACAAGTGATCATCCTT
>JAPLVI010000145.1 GCA_026397195.1 Candidatus Berkelbacteria bacterium
TGAGTTAAATATTCCTTATGATATCAATACCCGATTAGTGCGCGGGCTTGATTATTATTCCAAAACCGTTTTTGAGATAGTTCCGACTAAACATAAATCACGACAAGGTACAATTATTGGTGGTGGACGTTATGATTATCTGATTGAACTCTATGGCGGCCGTGAAGCAGGTGCAGTCGGTTGGGCCGGCGGCATCGAAAGGTTGATGATGGCCTTAAAAGACCAGGATATTGAGATTGAAGACCCATACAAACCGAAAGTCTTTTTGGCACAATTAGGAGAACAAGCGAAAAAACGCGCTTTTTCACTTCTGAATGAACTGCAAAAAGAAGGCATTGGAGTGAGAGCGGCGCTTTCCAAGGATTCACTGCGCTCGCAACTTCGCTTGGCCAATAAATTCAAGGTTAAATTAACTTTAATTCTGGGACAGAAAGAAGTTCAGGACAAGACAATTATTATTCGTGATATGAAGGAAGGAATTCAAGAAATCATACCTCTAGATAAAGCAACTGAATATATCAAAGGCAAATTGAAATGAACCTAAGAACTAAAGAACCTAGAAACTTATGAACAAAGAGCTAAAAACCAAAAAACGATTGGATATGCTGTTTTTCTGTTCTTTAGTTTATCAGTTCATTAGTTTATAGGTCGTTTATGTTCAAAGTAGCGTTAGTCCATGGCAAGAATCGAAAAAGCAATATTCTCAAATCGCTACAATTAATTTCTGATGATATTAAAGAAGGGTTAGAAGGTAAAAAATTAGTCCTCCTAAAACCGAATATTGTTAATACCGACGCTCCGGCTGGAGCGACGAGGCTTGAAACGCTCGAAGTGATTTTGGAGTTTATCCGGCCTTTTTTTCCCGGCAGAATTATTCTTGGCGAGGGTTCTGGGGTCAGTGATACCTTGGATGGATTTAAACGCTTGGGCTATGATTCTCTTAAAGATAAATATAATCTAGAATTTGTTGATTTAAATAAAGATAAATCAAGAGAAGTAATGGTCTATGGCAAAGACTTAAAAAAGAATTTCCCCCAACATATCGCGGAAACAGTTTTTGAAGCAGATTATATAATTTCGACGGCGCTATTAAAAACTCATGATTCAACTGTTGTTACTTTGGGTTTAAAAAATTTGCTCGTTGGCGCACTACAAGAGAAGTGGCAGTTTGGGGGTGAAAAAACATATCACCAAGGATATCCGGCAATGGCACGGACCTTGACTTTTTTAGCTGAACTCTATCATCCAAGTCTCACTGTTCTTGATGGATTTGAGGCAATGGAGGGGAACGGACCATCGCATGGTGATTTGGTTGAAATGAAAATTGCCATTTCAAGTTGCGATTTTCTAGCGGCTGATATTCTGGCTATGAAGCTTATGGGTTTTAAGCTTGATGAGGTTGGCCATTTAAAACTATTAGCTCAAAAAAATATTGGGGAGTCAAATATAGAAAAGTTGGAAATTTTAGGAGAAACAGATTGGAAAAAATATATACACCATATGAAACCCCATCCAAATTATCCAGCACAAACTAATTGGAGGTGAGAATGAAAAAAATATTAGTTATAATTGTTATAATTATTATTGTCGCCGGAATAAGCTTATTAATTTATAAATTCTGGCCACATAAAACAAATGAAAATTCTCAAATGAAAAGTCCTCAAGTTGAATATTCTCAAGTTCAAATCGGGGGGCAAGAAATTCATGCCGAAGTAGCTGACAATGAAGAGTTAAGAATGAAAGGATTATCAGGCAGGGAAAGTCTGGGAAATAATGATGGAATGCTTTTTGTTTTTGAAAAACCGGACATTTATCCTTTTTGGATGAAAGATATGAATTTTGCTGTTGATATTATTTGGATAAAGGACAAAAAAATAGTTGATATCGTTAAAGACGCTGAGCCACCAAGTGTCGCTGGCAAGACCATTAGCTATACTCCTAAAGCCGAAGCAGACATTGTTTTGGAAACGGTGGCTGGTTTTTGTGAGGAAAATGGTGTTAAAATAGGGGATGAAGTTCAAATTTCTAAAGAATAATAAATAACAAATAAGAGGGCTATTCCCGCCAAAGGCGGGACGCCCGTCGCAGCGATGTTGCGACTAGGGGAGGAAAAATGAAAAAATTAGCTATTTTATTTCTTGCACTCTTTATTCTTGGGATGCCTTTGGTTGCTTCGGCAGCGAGGGTAAGCGCGCAAAAAACAGAATCAATTTATGTCCTTGATGAAGGGGATAATTTTGATGGCAATCTTTGGCGTGCTGCCTCTAATGTTACTATCGACGGCAAAGTCGCGGGCGATCTTTTTGTTGCTGGCAATAAGGTGACAATAAATGGCATAATCGAAGGAAGCATTTTTGCCGCAGCCGCAGATATCGTCATCGGTGATGGGGCGAAAATCTTTGGTAATGCCTATCTTGCCGCAAGTACAATTAGGTTTAGCGGTGATGTCGAAGGAAATGTCTATGCCTTTGGTTCGTCTTTTGAATCAAGTGATAAAGCTTTTGTCAAAAGAGATTTATATGCTTTTGGGAGCACGGTTACGGTTCATGGTTGGGTCGAGCGAGACCTTAGAAGTTCTGCTCAAACGGCGATTATCAAGGCGAATATCGGCCGAGACGCTCAATTCTATAATGTTACAGGACTTCATCTTGAAAACGATACAAACATTGAGGGAAGTCTAATTTATCGCTCGGATAATGATGCTCAAATAGGCGAAAATGTAAAAGTTAACAGGGTAGAGAAGCAAAAACCAATAACAACGACTGCAGAGCAGGAGAAACAACAGCGAGAAAATAGTATTGTCGCTTGGATATTGAGTGCCATCTATGGATTAATTGCTTTTCTTCTTGTTGCCTTGCTTATTGTTATTTTCTTCCCCAATAAAATTAAGGCTATTTCGGAATCAATCGCGCAAAAATTTGGGATGAATCTTCTGACTGGCCTTGTCGTTTTGATTGTAGTCCCCATAATTTCTTTGATTCTTTTTTGCACTCTTGTTGGTATTCCCGTAGCCATAATTTTGCTTGTTTTTTATGCTGTAATTCTTTATGTGGGTAAGCTTTTTGTCGGAATCATCGCGGGAAAATATATCATTGATAAATTCTGTCCCAAATGGAGTGAAAAGACACGGTTGATTATCGGCACGTTAAAAGGGGCAGGGATAATCTATATTTTGACTCTTATTCCCATACTCGGTGGAATTATCGGCTTTTTAGCCACTCTCTTGGCGCTGGGCGCCATCTGGACAGAAAGATCTAGATTTGATTTCGTTGGACCAGAAGTTAAAGCCAAAAAATAGACTCTAAGGCGGAAGGAAATTAATGCTACAACAACACCCGTTTGACCGCAATGGTCTGGCGAGGCTCTCTGACCTCAAAACATCGGAGTGGCAAGAACTATTCAATCCGCTGGAAGATATCCAGAAGGCTTTCCTAGATAAAGAGAGCATGTTCCGTAGCCC
>JAPLVI010000064.1 GCA_026397195.1 Candidatus Berkelbacteria bacterium
AAATTTTAAAGGAAGAAATAAATGCAATAGTAGGAGCTAGAAAAAAATGGGTGAACAGCGTGACCGAGTGGATTAGAGAAAAGGATAGATTCTTGTCAAGATCAAAAAAACAACTTAAAGAAATTAAGGAAGAAGCATCCGAAGGTAAAGATGTTACAGATAAAATAAAAGAAATTGAAGGTAGAATAGAAAAAATTGAGAATGAGAAAGATAAACTCTCGGCTTCAAGATTTCCGCTTGATTCTCACTCGTATTCTAGGTCTTATCCCTCTCAAGATGCAGTTTTTACTGGGCAAGGATTATTAAGACGATGTGCGATTTGCGGCAGAGAGAGGGTTCCAATTGATTCGATGAGCGCCTTGTGTGACGAATGTAATATGGATAAACGAGCCACATCTGGTTCGCAGTATGATCTCTAAATTATTGATGCAGCGCATTATGTGATAATTAATTAATGTTAAACCTGGTCTGTAATTTGACGAGGTTTTTTGATATTTAGAACTTAACTAAATAGGGCGACAATCTTGCGATTGTCGGATTGTTTTTTTGATTTTTTAAATAAAAAAACGCCCGAGGGCAAGGGTCTGCCCAACGGGCGGTGGTCGTGACGGTGGGTGCTTCATCAGGTGTTCACCCCGCAGTGCCATCTGGCTTGATCGGCTTCCCGCACTTGTCGCAGCGATTGCCAGCCTTGGTGTCATGGGGGGTCATCATGTTGCAGTGTGGACATGTTGTCCAGATCTCAGAGGCTGGCGAACCCTTGTCGATGAAGTGCTGACCGCCGCAGCGAAGACAGTAATCGGCGGTTTTGTAGTTGTCTGAGCCACACTTCGTACAGACTTTCATGGCCATTGGCAGTCCTCCTCCGGGACATCGTGGTAGTTGGGTGAGCCAGGGTCGGGAGTGATGGCCCTCTAGGCGTAGAAATCGCCGAACACTTCCGCCCAGCTCGGGATTGAGGTCTCGTTCCCCGCATCGTCGAACATCTTGGTATCCAGCCGAGGTGAGGCGTCCCCCGTCTCCCCGCACGGTTGTCCTGCGCCACAGTGGTGAACAAGCTCGACCTCGATGCCTTCTCGGGTAAGCCTCGCTGTGTGTCCTGCAGTTCCTGTCTTGAACGCAGCGAACGTCTGCTCGTCGATCCCATGGCAAGTTACCGTGAGGTGTGGCATGGTGCGCCCCTTTCCCGAAGGAACGTGGTTATTTCTGTTGATCCCGTTTTAGCATAAAGGATATATATTGGCAAGGATATATATAAATAGTCTATCTTTATATACTCTGGTGAGGTTTTTTGATATGATTGGGGCAAATGAAAATTCTTATCTTTACCGAAGGTACAATTATAATGCACAAGAATGCCAAAGGGCATTCACGAGAAGAAATTGTAAAACAAAGCGAAGGAAATGAGGAATCGCTTGATGATTTTGCAAGTTATATCCCAATCGGCAACGCTCCGAAAAAAATTAAATTATGGCAAGAGCAAGGAGCGGAGATTTGCTATCTAACCTCAAGAAGAGAGCCGAAAGAAATTAAAGATATTAAGAATGTTCTTAAAAAATATCACTTTCCCGAAGGTAAGCTTTATTTCCGTAAAGATAATGAAGAATATAAGGATGTCGCCGAGCGAGTAATACCTGATATTTTAATCGAGGATGATTGCGAGAGTATCGGCGGAGAAGAAGAAATGACCTATCCTCATATCAATGATAAAATAAAGAAAAGAATTAAGTTAATCTCCGTCAAAGAATTCGGAGGCATTGACCATCTTTTAAAAAATATAAATATGCTAAGAGGTGTTGAATAAAAATTATGCCAATTACTCCAATTGATGAAAATTTGATTTATGTCTATATCGTGGTCGGGTCAGTTATAGAGAAAGACGGAAAGTTTTTGCTCGTGCAGGAAAAGAAACCAGAAGTTCGCGGGCTCTGGAATTTGCCCGCAGGCAAAGCCGAAAAAAACCTCACTTTAGAAGAAAACGCTATAAAAGAAGCCAAAGAAGAAACTGGATTTGATGTTGAAATTGTAAAAGAAATTGATATTTACCATAAAAAAGAAGATAAATCATTAAAACACGCTTTTAAAGCAAGGATTATTGGCGGAGAATTAAAAATACCAAAGGACGAAATTTTGGACGCAAGATGGTTTAGTTTTGAAGAAATTGAGGATCTAAATAAACAAAATAAAATTCGGAATGATTGGATATTTAAAGCGATTCAATCTCAAATTAGCAAAAAATAATCACTCTAAATTGTAAGATTAATATATAATTTTGGCTAATATGAAAACGGCTTATATTATTCATGGCGCTTACGGCAATCCAAAGGAAAATTGGATTCCGTGGCTTAAGATTGAACTTGAAAAAAGAGATTTTAAGGTATTTGTCCCTAAATTCCCCACTCCCAAAAAGCAAACACTTAATAATTGGTTAAAAGTCTTTAAGAAGTACGAAAAATTCACTGACGAGAACTCAATATTTATTGGCCATAGTTTAGGCGTGGCGTTTATTCTGACTTTGCTCGAGAAAATAAAGATTAAAAGTGCCTATCTGGTTGCTGGCTTTATAAGCCCGCTTGATAATCCTGAATTTGACCGAATTAATAAGACTTTTATTAACAAAAAGTTTAATTGGCGAAAAATTAGAGATAATTGCCATAAATTCTATCTTTTTCATTCTGATAATGATCCTTATGTGCCGCTAGAAAGAGCTAAAGAAATCGCCAGAAAGTTAAAAGTTAGAATAATTATTATAAAAAATGCTGGCCACTTTAATAAAGATGCCGGCTATACAAAATTCCCTGATCTCATCAATAAGATAACTCATTAAAAAAAGGCGTTGGCCGGGGGCTCTTGGGGGCAAGAGTGGTTGGTCAACGCCGACAAGGCGGGGTTTACGGCCGCGGTAGCGGTCATCAGTCGGAGGCGCTCTCTTCGAGCCACTGCTTGACTGCTTCTTCCGGCGACTTGCCTTCGTAGCCCAGGGGCAGGTTGCCATAGAAAGAGAAGTGGCCGAGTTCGCGGCATCGAGCGACGAGGTCTTCTTGTCTGATCATGAGCATGCTTGAAGCCCAGACCATGACCTTCTCGTCGTGAGGCATGGATTCGAGTGTCCCATCCCAAGGTGCATCCCGGATGGTTGCTGCCTTCTCGACCGCGGCGATGATCCGAAATGCTCTCGGCCGAATCCACTCTTCAAGGTCAACGTAGTCTGGGTAGGTCAGAAGCTTGATGCACCTTTCCATGGGTCTCAGCCTTTCGGTGGGTTGGACTTCATTCGAGCGGTGACTCCAGGTGGAGGTCGAGGCCTTCTCCGACGACTGCGGACAAGACAACGTCTCTTATGGCATAGTGGACTTGCCCGTTTGGTTGAGGTTGAAGAAAGGCAAGTGCACGGAGTCGTCCTGCGCAACTATCTCCGATGCGGTGCCCTGGATTACGGCACATCTCGAGGAGTTCGAGGAACGTTGGAGCGTCTTCGTTGAAAAGTTCGGTCAATGCAAACATAACGCCAGCCGCGATTCCTTCGTCCACGGGAGAGCCGTTCTTCAGCTCGACGAGTGCCACAGGTCACCTCCCGGATCGAGTACATTCTCGAGTTAACTCTAACATAAAAACAGGTTGATGTCAAAATACACCAAATAAATTGCCACTTAAAGCTGGGAATAAGACTTTAATAAAAAAGAATAAAAAAAGGCGTTGGCCGGGGGCTCTTGGGGGCAAGAGTGGTTGGTCAACGCCATCAAAATGGGGGTGGGGAGCTTGGTTCGAGGTGCCATCAGGCAGGCTTGGAGAATCCGCACTTGGTGCAGACGAAAGCTCCCTGCCTCTCGACCAGTTCCCCTGTGTGGCACTCAGGGCAGTACTGGGGTCCATCGAGCAGGCAGATGACGCTGATCGTGCCCGGATGGTTCTCGATGTCGAGACGGCAGAAAAGCTTACGGAGCAGTAGGTAGGTATCGAGGGTCAAGACAAGGTCGGCTAGGGTCTCCTTCCCCGCGGTCGTTATCCGGATCTGCATTCGGGGAGAACCGTGTTCCATTCCCTCATCGCACTCTCGATCACCACTGCAGTGGTGAAGTGCCTCGACCTCGACACCTGCGCAAGCAAGCTCCTCTGCGAGTTCGTCTACCGCTGCCCTGATCTTGGCGAACCTCTCCTCATCGATCTTGTGACAAGTGACCGTGATTAGCGCCATGGCATTCCTCCCTGATGGCGTAATGCCAAAACCAGATTAGCTTAACATAAAGAATATCTTTTTGCAAGAATTCCAACTCCTTGAAATGAAAAAAATATCGTGTTAAACTATTTCAGTAGTGAATTTATTAAAAAATGCAGATACCAACGGTTGAAGAATTATTTGAAGCCGGTGGCCATTTGGGTCACCGCAAAAACAAGACAGATGCCTCCATGCACCCTTATATTTTTCGTATTCAAAACCGTATTTCAGTTATTAACCTCGATAAAACAATAATTAACCTGGCT
>JAPLVI010000111.1 GCA_026397195.1 Candidatus Berkelbacteria bacterium
GATATTGGCGGCGGAACGACCGACATTGCTGTTGTCAGGAACGGCGGAGTAGAAGGGACAAAAATGTTTGCCCTCGGCGGTCGCTCTTTCACCAAACGTTTAGCCCAAGAATTTGATGTTTCCTTTGCTCAGGCCGAAGAAATAAAACTAAATTATTCCAGTGAAGGGCTGGATGACGCTTCAAAAATAAGAGTCAAAAATGCAATTTCAAATGATATTTCTGTCTGGATGTCTGGAGTTGAATTAACTCTTTCAGAGTTTTCCGATATTGAACTTTTACCCTCTAAAATTCTTCTCTGTGGCGGTGGTTCAAAACTGCCGGATATCGTCGAAGCGCTTGATTCTGGGGATTGGTATAAGCGTCTGCCATTTGCTAAGAAACCTTCGATTTCATATATTAAGATAGCTGATGTCGAAAATATCATTGATAAAACTGGCCAACTCTCCTCACCTCAAGACATAACCCCAATGGCCCTTGGGAATCTTGCCCTTGATTTAATGGGCGAAGAAGGGGTGGTCGAAGGAATATTAAGAAGAGTATCAAGGGCCGTAAGGACCTAAATGGAAAAAGTGATTTATTTAGAGCCGGATGACGAAATAACTGGCGTCATCGATAAAATAAAAAAAGTCAACCAAGACCGAGTAATTTTGGTTGTTCCCAAAGCCGCCACCATCTTGCAAAGCATCGTTAATCTTAAAATTCTTAAACAGCAAGCAGTGAGACTGGGCAAGGCGATTTCAATTGTAACCAGTGATGAGATTGGAAGAAATTTAGCCAGCCAAATTGGCCTGACCGTTTATCGTGATCTGGCTAAAAGGCCAATCCCTGAAGAGGAAAAGCCAACTCCTCCTCAAGAACAAACTCGCGACCTGGAAAGCGGAGCAGCAGCGACAACGGCAGGTGAATTGGAAAAGAAAGAACCGCCCAAAGCGCAAGAAGAAACAAAAGAAATTCCGCCCGAACCTGAAACATCCAAAAGGATGATTGATATACGCCCTTCAGGAGTGAAATTTACTCCTTACAAAGATGGAAAAAGAGCGGGCTTGGGGCTTGAAAAAATTTCCAAGAGCCCCATTAGACCAACTAAAAAGACTTCATTTGACGGGGGCTCGCTTAAAAAGCTTAAAATTGTGGCCATTATCCTTCTCATTGTTGCTATTTTGGAAGGAGTGCTGGCCTACTTTTATCTTCCCAGGGCGAACGTCAATGTCGTTCTCAAGGCCGAGAAGCTAGATAAAACATACGAAATTACAGCTCAGAAAGATGCGACTTTGAATGAAGAAACTAATATAATACCTGCTCAGATCGTCTCTATCGAAAAAGAAGGAAACAAGGATTTATCAACTACCGGCACCAAAGACGTCGGCGAAAAAGCTAAAGGAACAATTACAGTTATTAATGAAACAGGAGCAGACCAACCCTTGGTTGCGACGACTCGATTTGTCTCATCAAATGGACTTGTTTTTCGCTCAACCAGTTCAGTTACTGTGCCCAAAGCCTATCTTGATCCAGGTGGGAACAAAGTTAATGGCAGTATTAATGTATCGGTCGTTGCCGATACTTCAGGCGGGGCCTATAATATTGGTCCATCGAACTTCACCATTCCTGGACTCTCTGCCGCTATCCAGAGCAAGGTTTATGGTCGAAGTGGCGCCGCAATGAGTGGAGGCTCTTCACGCAAGATAAAGATTGTTTCGGAGGCGGATGTGCAAAAAGCACAGACCGAACTGTTAAATGAACTTATAACTTTGGGTAAGGAAGAAGCTCTCTCCAAAACAAATAAATACGAGGACATTACCCTTGAAGGATCGGCAGGGGGAATAGTTGTTTCCGGGTTAGCTACTCCGGCAGTTGGGGCAGAAGCAGAGACATTTAAATATAACCTTAAAGCAACAATTAATGTGACCACGGTTAAAAAGTCGGATTATTATGGCCTTTTAACATCCAAAATAAACAAAGAGATACCCAATGATAAAGAATTGCTTCAAGGCGAACTTGAAAAAACAACCGAGAGCAAAGTGGTGAGTATTGATATGGCCAATGGTAAAATGGTTGTTTCAAGCCATGTCGTTGCACCAATCGTCGCCAAGATGGATCTTAATGTAATGAAAAATAATATCAAAGGCAAAAGTGTAAATAATGCCATTTCCTATCTAAAAGCCTTTGATGAGGTATATGATGCTCAAATTTCCCTTTGGCCATTTTTCGCTCGCAAGGTCCCAATAACCCAAAAAAGAATATATATCAATATCTCCTATCATTTGTAAAATGTCATTGCTTGCGCTTGATCTCGGGGAAAAAAGAATCGGAGTTGCCATTTCAAGAAGTGGAATAATTGCTGAGCCACTAGCTACTTTAAGTTTCAATGATAAATTTTTGACGGAATTAAAAAATATTTGCCAAGACGAAGAAGTTGAAAAAATAATTATTGGATTACCCCAAAGCCTATCCGGTAAAAAAAATCAACAGGAAGAGAAAATAAGAAAAATAGCCAAGGAGATTGAAAAAAAAACAAAAATAGAAGTTCTATTATTTGACGAAAGTTATACGACTAAAATTGCTGAATCAATATTTGGAAGAGAAAGAATTGATGAGGAAGCAGCGAGCATAATCCTTGAGAATTATTTAAGTTCTAAGAACAAATGAAAAAAGGCTGTTTAATTAGTTGTGTTGTTGTTTTGGTGATATTTATTGTAGCCGTGACAATGGGAGGGATTTTTTATTATCGCGGATTAGCTGCACCAGATCCAAATAACAATGAAACAAAACTATTTTCTATTGAAGAGGGCTGGAGTGTCTCGGTAATTGCCAAGCACCTAAAAGAAGATAATTACATTAAATCAGAATTAGTATTTCAGGTTTATGTTTTTATTTCGGGAGACAGAGACAAACTTCAAGCGGGCAATTTTGAACTTTCCCCGGCAATGAGCGTCCCTCAAGTTGTTGATTTGCTTGTTAAATCAAAGGAAAAACAAATTGAAATTAAAATTATTGAGGGACAGCGCTTAGAAGAAGTAGCAAGAGTAGTTGAAGAACAAGGAATTAAAGGTGATTTTGTTGATCGAGCTAAAGTGGCCAATTATAAGGATAAATATAGTTTTTTGGCAAATGTTCCGGGGGACAAAACGCTTGAAGGTTTTCTTTTCCCTGATACCTATAAACTAAATATCAATTCAACTGTAGATGATGTTATCAAGAAAATGCTTGATAATTTTGATTTAAAACTCAAAGAACTTCCTGCACCAACTAATCCTATGTTTTCCAATCTCTCGGATCTTGTCATTCTCGCTTCGATTGTAGAGAGAGAAGCAACCAAATCGAATATTGAAAGAAGGCGAATCGCCGGTGTCTATCTAAATCGACTTACAGCCCAAACATATCTTCAGGCTGATCCAACAGTTCAATACTCAAAAGATATGGAAAATTACCGTAAAGCTAGCGATAAAGACTGTTTTAAATTTTGGCAGCCAATAACGGCGCAGGATTATGAAACTGTAAATGGGGGATATAATACTTATAAAATTAAAGGACTTCCGCCTGGACCAATCTGCAGCCCATCTGAAGGATCTCTAGCTGCTGCCTTTAATCCAGAAAGAAATAATTATTTTTATTTCTTCCATACCAAGGATGGAGCGATTGTTTTCTCTGAAACAGCAGAAGAGCACCAGGAACGGCTAAAAGCCGCAAATTAGTTTCTCATATATTAAGGTTGACTTATT
>JAPLVI010000003.1 GCA_026397195.1 Candidatus Berkelbacteria bacterium
TTATTGGTCCGGATTTAAAAATTCATGAATGCGGTTTACCGAAAAAAATGGCTTTAGAGTTATTTAAACCTTTTGTGATAGGAGAACTAATGAAAAGAGAAATTGTTTTCAATCCTCGCGCTGCCAATCGAATAATCGAAGAAGGACCGGATATGGTGTGGGAAATATTAGAAACCGTGGTTAAAGATAAATATGTGCTTTTGAATCGAGCACCCACTTTACACCGTTTAAGCGTTGAGGCTTTTAAACCAAGATTGATTGAGGGCTTAGCGATTCAAATTCCAGCTTTAGTTTGTCAACCATTTAATGCTGATTTTGATGGTGACCAAATGGCAGTTCATTTACCTTTAACCGAAGAAGCCCAAAGAGAGTCTCAAAATAAAATGTTAGCTAGTCTAGGGTTACTCAAACCAGCTGACGGTGATCCAGTCATGTTGCCCCGAAAAGACATGATCTTAGGAATTTATTGGTTGACCATGGAGATAGAAGATAAACGAATAGAGAGTGAATACAAAGTTTTTTCTAATTCCAAGGAGGTTTTCTTAGCTTTAGATAATAAGAAAATTAAATTTCAAGAAAAAATTAGGGTTCGTTTAGATAAACCAACTATTGACAGAGAAAAACCAGGGCAAATTATTATCACTACTCCTGGGAGAATTATTTTTAATCAGACCTTACCTCAAGATTTTCCTTATGTTAATAAACAGTTGGGAGCCAGAGATTTAAAGAAAATTACTCGCGATATTATTTATTTCTATAAAGATTTTAATAAATGTGCTGATATTATAGATAGTATTAAAGAACTTGGCTTTTATTATGCCACTTTATCTGGGATCACTTGGGGATTAACTGATTTAAAAATTCCTCAAGAAAAAGCTCAGATAATAACTGAAACTTCTCAAAAAATTGATGAAATTAATACCCAATATCAAGAAGGATTATTAACTAATAGTGAAAAAAAATCTTTATCAGAAGAGCATTGGCGCCATGCTGTGTCTCAAATTGCAGATTTAATTCCGAAAACTCTTTCTCCGACAGATTCAGTTTCAATTATTTTTAACTCTGGTGCTGGAGGTGATTGGGGCGTGGCTACTCAAATTATGGGAATGAAAGGATTAGTAGTGAATCCAGCTGGTAGAATTATCGATTTGCCAATTCTGCATTCTCATCAAGAAGGTTTTAATGTTTTGGAATATTTCGCTGCTTCTCACGGCGGAAGAAAGGGTTTAGCTGATACTGCCTTAAAGACTTCTTTTGCTGGTTATCTTACTCGCCGATTAATTGATGTTAGCCAAGAAGTGATTGTCAGGGAAGAAGATTGCCATACTAAAAATGGACTTAAAGTTAATAAGAAAGAAGTTGAAGAAATGGGTGAAAAATTTGAGGATAAAATTCGCGGTCGTTGTTTAAGTCAAGACGCTTGCAATTCGAAAGGTAAAGTTATACTTAAGGCTAATGAATTAATTGATGATAAATTAGCTAAAGAAATCGCCAATAATTGTGAAGAAATAATTGTTCGTTCACCTTTAACCTGTGAGAGTCCTTATGGTGTTTGTCAAAAATGCTATGGTTTGGATTTGGGCTGGTTAAAACCAATCGATTTAGGAGAAGCAGTTGGTATTATTGCTGCTAAATCAATTGGTG
>JAPLVI010000129.1 GCA_026397195.1 Candidatus Berkelbacteria bacterium
GTATATTAAAAAACTTTCTTGGTGTTTCCCGGGAGGACGACCGGCATATTCAAAAGATTTAGAATTTCATCTTATTTCAGAAGTAAAAAAGAAAACAAATCTCAAAATTAAAGTCAAGGATGGAATTTTTGCCAAAACTTATCCTGAAAACCGACAATTTTTGTCCATTTATTATTTGGCAGAAAAAATATCAGGCGAAGAAAAAGCGGGGGAGTCATTTGTCGAATTAAAATGGGTAAAACCCAATGAACTCAAAAAATATTTTACGACCTCACTCCACCCAGAACTCTTGAGAAAAATCCAAAAACTAGTCTAATACAAATAGGGAGACAATCGCAAGATTGTCAGCCTATTGATGTAAGGATTATAATACGTAATAAATAAAAAAACCGCAGGGGAGTGGATGGCGAAGGGCCACCTGCGGGGTTGGGTCTTGGCTAATGACGATAGCTCGGGTCAGTCCTCGAGGTAGTGCCCCCGTTCGCGAGCCTTCTCCAGGTTGCCTGGACAGAGGATCTCTTGCGGCCGCTTGCCGAGGATTAGACCAAGTCGATGGACCCTATCATCAAGCTTCTCGGGGTCCATCCACGGCCACGTTTGTGTTGCGTGGCGAGGATAGTCCTTCTTCCTCTGCGCGTGACTGAAGTCGCGCGCATCGATGAGCAGTTCGAAGAAATGATCAAGCATCGTCGGCATGTCCCAGAGGAACCTATCCAGGTGGATGATGATTCCCCTGGCCAGTTGCGTTCGGTAGGGCTCTTGCGTGAGATCTGGCCACTCGAAGGGGGTGGTAAAGTCCACTACGTCATCTCGCCTCAGGGCTTCGGAACCCAGGACGAGCGAGACGCACGCCCGTGCGCCGTCCCTCTGCTTCTCATTGGTACCGTAGCTGTTGGGGTGGCTGGCGTAGCGAATCAGGTGCTGGGGCAGTTGACGATACAGCGTATTGTCCCAGTACACCCCGTGACGTCCCTTGACCGTGATGAAGGGCAACTCCCCCTCGGGTACACACCGCAGGAAGAGCATAGCGACCGCCCGCCGGGCGTAGTCAAGCAACCCTTCATCGGTCTCTTCCATGGTGATGTCCATGGCTCCATAGAGCGCCCGGAAGTAGTCCACCAAAGACGGATCTTCCTCCCTGAAGAAGCCCTTGGGCTGGATGACGTCCGGAAGACAGTAGAGCAGTCCCCTTGCCACCTCCCAGTACTCGTTACTAGCGCCTTGCCATTGCTGCAACCACTGGTCATACGTCTCTATCTTCGCGCGTGCCATCGTGCTCACCGTTTCCTAACGCCCCAGTATTATCGGGGCTAGCGTTAAGTGCATCTTAAATTAAAGAGATAAAAAAATCAATATATTTATTATTGGACAATTGATGTAAGGATTATAATACTTACAGGATATATACGATGAATTTGAAATAGAAAAAACTTTGTGGTATGATTACATTAAATAATTGGAGGAATTATGGCTGAAGAAAAAAAAGAAGAAAAAAAAGAAGACAAAAAGGACGAGAGAAAAGAGACCGAAGTGGGTGAGGTGACTCATTATTTCGGCAACATCGGCGTGGCGGTTATCAAGGCGACCAAGGGCCCCATTAAAAAAGGAGACAACCTCCATATCGTGGGCGGGTCGGCAGATTTTGACCAAGAGGTTGACTCAATGCAGGTCGACCACAAAGATGTTGATGGGCTTGCCAAAGGCAAAGAGGGAGGGATGAAAGTTTCGGAAAAAGTGCACGAAGGCAACAAAATTTTCAAGATTGGCTAAATTTTAAATTTTAGATTTTAGATTTTATTTGGCACCATTTGCCAATTGAGTATTTAGATTTGATTGTATGCAAATCTTTTTTAATTTTGACTTGATTTTTTAACAAAGATGATTAATAATAATTATCAAGAACAAGTAAATCCAAGCACGAAGGGGCGACTGCCATGGAGTTTGCAATCATCTGCTGCCGAATCATGGCATCAGCAAGCGGCCTGTTCTGCGCTTCGTTTTACCTCGTTCTGAGGTACAACGAGAAGATTCAGAGAGAACAGGACCGGGCGGATT
>JAPLVI010000140.1 GCA_026397195.1 Candidatus Berkelbacteria bacterium
GACTGGTCATTTAGTATATACTACGCTTCACACCAATGATGCCGCGCAGACTGCCGATCGTATCATTGATGTCTTCCCACCACATCAACAACAGCAAGTGAGGCAACAATTAGCCAATGTTCTTCTGGGCGTCGTGTCACAACGATTATTGCCTCGTACTTCGGGTGGAAGAATTATCGCTTGTGAAATTTTAATTGCTAATAATGCAGTCAGGAATATTATTCGCGAAGGCAAAACGCATCAATTGCCTAATATTATTCAAACATCTGTTTCCGAAGGAATGATTACCCTTGATAAGGTGCTTGCCGAGCTTGTTAGTAAAGGAGAAATTTCACTTGATGATGCTCTGGCTTGGGCAACCGACGCCAAGTCATTTAAGATGAAAGTTTATTAATCAATTTAAAATAATTTCGGTCAGAGGCCGATAGCCTTTGGCTGAAAATAAAAAGGATAGGGGATTATGGCGAACTTAAGAAAATATCTTTATACCGCCAAAACCGAAAAAGGAGCGGTAGATAAGGGAGAAATCGAGGCAGAAAATTTAGAGTTAGCGCAGAAAGCGTATAATCTAACGGATGCTTTAAAAGTCATTGCGGGCCAAACTAAAAATACTTATCTACGTGATGCAGTTGAAGAAATAGCCAAAGACGTGGAGAGTGGTTTTTCACTTTCGACAGCTTTAGCCAAACACAGGAATATCTTTAATCGGGTTTTCATTGCGGTAGTGCGTTCTGGTGAGGCTTCTGGTAAGCTTTCTGCCGTACTTGAAGATATGGCCGTTGATCTGGAACGAAATTATGATTTTTCGTCCAAATTGCGAAATGCGATGCTTTATCCGATATTTATTCTTAGTGCCATGGTTATTGTCGGTGCCCTAATGATGATTAAAGTCATCCCCCAGCTCAAAAATATTTTTGCCTCTTCAAAAGTAGAACTTCCTTGGGCGACAAAGGCATTAATTGCTACTGCGACTTTCCTTCAGGGATACTGGTGGCTAATTCTATTGATTATCATTGCCGTCTATTTCCTGATTAGAGCCTATATTAAATCACCGGCAGGTAATTATTTCTGGTCGCGTCTGCAACTTAAACTGCCTGTTTTTGGAAAATTACTTGAAAATTCAGAGATGACCCGAATGACCTTAACTTTTCAGATACTTGCCAAAACTGGTATTCCGCTTTTAGAGGCGATTAATATTACCGCTGAGACAATGGAGAATGAGGTTTATAAAAGGGGACTGAAGGCCTCGGCGGTTGAAGTTGAACGCGGTGTTCCATTTTCCGTGCCGTTAATTAAGAATTCCTATGTTCCGCCAATGATTAGCCAAATGGTATCCGTTGGTGAACAAACAGGGAAGATTGATGAGATATTTGACAAACTATCCGAACACTATCTTGGCGAGACAGAGAGAAGCTTAAAGGCAGTTTCGAGCTTAATTGAACCTTTCACTATTGTTATTTTAGGGCTTTTGGTTGGGACGATGGTTTTTGCGATTATTATTCCCATCTACAATATGTCTTCCACAATATGATATAATATATATAAACCCCGACACCAATTTATTGGTGTGTGGGTAAATTAATTGGTTTAATTATTTTTAGTTGAATGAATTTTTTCTGCTAAATTCCCCGAGAGGTCGACGGGGTCGGTTCGCCAAGGCACGACTGCCTAGTCGAGATTGACCATAATAAATTTAGCAAGGAATAATGAAAGGAGAAAAATGAAAAAAGAGAAAGGTTTCACCCTAATTGAGCTTTTGGTCGTCATCGCCATTATCGGTATTCTTGCCGTTTTAATCTTTGTTGCGATGGGAAGAGCACAAGCAGGAGCGCGCAACACACAGCGAAAGGCCTTCTGCCACGATTATGCTACGGCTGAAGCAATGTATTACGATGCGACCAAGCATTATGGTGGCTACACTACGTTGAGAAGTGGCTATTTAGGTCAAGACCCGACTGTTTGTGCCACGGCAGTTGCTAGTTGTAATATTGTAGCCTCCTGGACAAGTGGTGGCCATACTACTCCTGCCGCCGGCTCAACTACGGGAACCAGTTTTAGTTGTACGGCTGACCTCGAGAATGGTGGCACCTTCGTTTGTGACGTAAATGGTTGTCGTTAGTCTTGAGTTTAATAAATTTAATTTATAACCAAAATTACTAATTAAGAAAGGAGCGGGGAAATGAAAAGATCCAAAGGTTTTACCCTTATTGAGCTCTTGGTTGTTATCGCCATTATTGGCATTTTGGCAGTCTTAGTCCTGCTGGCGTTGAGTTCAGCTCGTGCTTCAGCCAGAGATGCAGCTAGAAAATCCGTTGCCAATTCAATTGCAACCGCCAACGAAATCTATTGGGACAGAAATTCTGATTATGCGGCTAGCGTCGGACACACAGCTATCGGTCCTCCAGCCGTCTGTGATGTTCCAGCTATCCCACCAGATCCGGCAGCAGCTAGTCTTACAGCAGCGGGTTTGATGGGTTGCCCAAGCCAAGCGGCTCGTAGTGGAGGTGCTGATGTGCCCTGGAATTCGGTTTATGCCCATACGAGCTCAAGCGCTTGGACTGTGACGACTGATTTAGAAAGAGGTGGAACATTCTCCTGTAATCAGGATGGCTGTCGTTAATCTGTAAAATCTCAAAGGTTTAGTTTAGCAGGGAGCACAAATTTGTGCTCCCTGCAAAGAATTTAGTAAGTAAATTCTGATTTTATAAATTAAGCATTTTGTGTGTCAATTAATATCATCATCTATATATTAGCTTTTATCTTCGGGGCAATCATTGGCAGCTTTTCAAATGTGGTAATTTATCGCCTCAAAATTGCAAAAAACGGCAAAGCAAACATTAATCTTTCAGGGAGATCAAAATGTCCCCATTGCAAAAAAGAATTGACAATCTTTGAACTGATACCGATTTTATCTTTTGTTTTTTTGAGCGCTAGGTGTGCTAAATGCAAAAAACCAATTTCATGGCAATATCCTTTGGTTGAAATAATTTCTGGCATATTAACCGTTATTCCCTTATATTTTCTGGGTTTTTCAAATATTTATGCTTATCTCGTTATTCTGATTTTGTATCTTTTTATTGTCATTTTTTTCTATGACCTCAAGAATTTTATTGTTCCTGATGTTGCTCTTTATCCCTTGTTTTTTTTAATTCTAGTTTTTGATATAATAAAGCTAGCGAAACATGATGTTATACTGTTAAATCTTTTCATTGGTACTTTGATTGGAGGGGGATTATTTCTGATATTGGTTTATTTTTCACGCGAGAAATGGATGGGATGGGGTGATGTCAAGCTTGGATTTCTTTTAGGGCTGCTCCTCGCATATCCCTATATCATTGTTTCACATGTCATGGCTTTTATTATTGGCGCAGTAATAAGTTTAATCTTGATTGGTTTTCGCGGAAAAACGCTCAAAAGCGAAGTCCCGTTTGCCCCGTTTCTAGTCTTGGCCGCAACGATTACCCTTTTTTGGGGACAGATGATTATAAATTGGTATTTTAGGGGATTTTAATGAAAAAGAATACTAAATTACGTGGATTTACTCTTCTAGAACTGGTGGTAACGATTGGCATTATTTCGCTACTTGTGGCCATTGGTGTCCCAGCTTTTTACGCTTATAGTAAACAAAATGCCACAAGGACATCAGCTCAAGATATAAAAAATGTGCTTTTAGAGGCACAAAGTCTTTCCAAGTCCCCAGCAGCAGTTGATTCAGGCTCTGATTTTTATTATGTGACAATTTATTATAATCAAACAGCAGGTAATAGCGATAATGGGAAAATTAAAATTGGTAGAGGTAAATTTGATCCCCAAGCAGGCAGAATATTGCCAAGCTCAAAAAATCCACCATTGCGGCCTGTATACAGAATAGATTCCGACGCCTGGATTACAGATATTAGACCAAAAGACTTAGATGATAACCGCCTGACAAATATAAGTGTTACCTATTATTATCTGATTCCTAGCGGACAAATTCTTTTTAATGAAAGAGAACCAGCCCCGGGCTTTGACTACTCACCACGATGTAAAATTAACCCAGCTAATTGTTTTTATAGCACAGATAAAAATAGTTATATCAACATTAGGACAAAAGATGTAGCAGGTAGCAGTCAATTAGAAAATGGAGATCAGACAATCGTGATTGATGGTAATGGCGGTAATGTAAATGTTTTAGATGGCTTGTTACCTTGAAGTAGAAATTTGATATGAAACAAAAAGGATTCACTTTACTTGAAACCGTAATTGCTATCGGTATTTTAATTATGGTTGGCGGAGTGGCGGTAGGTGCTTCAAGTAGAGCAATAAATACGGGGACTTATTCAAAAAACCGGACTCGCGCGCAAGATCTCGCCAGACGTCAAATTGAAGGCCTCAAAGCATTAAGAGATACAAATTATCAGACCACCGGAAGAGCTTGGGACTATCATTTGACTCGTTGTGCCGGCGGACATATAACGGGCGGTCCAAGTCAAAGTAATATTAATTTTGTCTGTAATAGGGGTGGTATAGATTATCAGATCGATTCATTGCCTTTTCATGTAATAACCAGAATTGAAAACGTGGAAGACGATATTAATGGTGGTGATAATGGCCCAGGCAGAACCGATGGCACCCATTATCCCTCGGGCCTTGATGAAAATAAAAATATGCGACGAGTTACTGTTACGGTTACTTGGTCAGAGCCTTTTCTGCCAGGATCAGATCCAAAGGTAGAGCTGACGAGTTATTTAACAAATGATAAAATTGGCAATTAAAAATGAGGAGAAATAATACCCAAGAACAAAAAGGATTTACCTTACTTGAACTGCTAATTGCTTCTGCAATTTTTGCGGTAACAATTGTGCTTATTGTTGGTAGTTTTGGTATTTCGACTAAATATCAGCGAGAAATCAGAATAAATCGTGATGTTTCGCAAGATATTAGATATGTCACACAGGAAATAGCGCAGCAAGTAGAATTTTCTTTTAATGGACCAATGAAAACTACAAATGGCAATCTTATCACTCAAAATATTAATAATATTAATAATAATGTTTATAACTTTGCCGTTGTGGCGGGCCCAGGTACCGATACTACCGGCAATGATATGATGCCACAAAACACTCTTTATATTAGAGGCTCTGATAATCATTGTCGTTATTATACTACTGAGAAAGTCAATAATATTAAGCGAGTAGTGGTCTATATCGATAAAAATGAGCGTTGTGAAAATCCAGATTTTCGGGGACCGTATTTTCTGACCGATGAGAAAGTAAATATTAACTCGCTTCAATTCAGGGGAGTAATGAATCAAAAAGACAAGAATAAACAAGCATATGTTTGGATTATTATTAATTCAAATAATAATCGTAATTTTTCTGAATTTAATATTCCCATGCATTCGAGTACCCTGGCAACAATAAGAAATTATAATCGTGAAAAGTAAAAAATGAAAGAAAAAATTGTAAAACAAACAGGAACGGCACTTCTGATAACTCTACTTCTGGCTGGTACTATTTCGGCTATTGCTTTTGGGATGACCAAAATTACTCTTAATGAGGTTTTTGTCGGAAGAAAAGGTCAAGAAGGTTTTGAAGCCCAATATGCCGCACAGGCGGGAGTTGAAGATGCACTAATGCGTTATAAATTTCATGACAAAACCAGTCTTGAGATACCTGATGGTGCTCGCAAAGATACAACTGCGGTGGTTAGAGTTTATGTTAATAGGACAGGCCAAGTGAGTCTAATCCCAAATCCCGCGGACAATAGACCGCAACCTAACGCAACGGATTATATATATGACCTGAAAGTCTGGCACAAGCAAAATTGTTTAGCCGATAACTGTGAAAATAAATTGAAAAAGGATGAATCAGTTTCACTCGATGTTTCAAGTATAACGGGTACGATTAATGTCTCATGGAACTTATATAATGCCCAGGATAATTT
>JAPLVI010000008.1 GCA_026397195.1 Candidatus Berkelbacteria bacterium
AAAAAATATTAAAGGATTTAAATTTTAATAAAGTAGATTTAAAATTAAGTTTTGACCCTCCCTGGAATCCTACCATGATGAGCATTGGACTAAAGAAAAAATAAAAGGTAGTAAAAAAACATTATGATTAAATCGAAAGAAAAAATAGGTGATTTGCCTCAACACCTTGCTATTATGATTGATGGGAATCGTCGCTGGGCTAAGGCGAGAAATTTGCCATCCTTTTTTGGCCATAGAGCAGGAATCAAAAGAGTCATAGAAATTATTAAGTACGCCAAGAAGAAGGGAATCAAGATTCTTACTCTTTATGGTTTTTCTACTGAAAATTGGAAAAGATCCCCAGAAGAAGTTAATTACTTGATGAAATTACTCACTACTTTTGCTAAAAACATGCTCCTCAATTTAAAAATCAAGGAATCCAATTTCGCCATCTCGGTGATCCTCAAGGGTTACCTCTTGAATTACAAAAAGCAATCAAAAAAGCTTGTAGTTTAACCAAAAATAACCAAGAAATGGTTTTAAATATCGCTTTGAATTATGGAGGAAGAGATGAGGTTACTCGTGCTGTTAAAAAAATAATTCAAAAAAGAATTCCTGCAAAAAAAATTACTGAACAATTAATAATGGCTAATTTAGACACTAAAGGTTTGCCAGATGTGGATTTTATTATTAGAACCTCGGGTGAAATGCGAATGTCAAATTTTCTTCCTTTACAAGGTACTTATGCTGAACTTTATTTTCCTAAAGTTTATTGGCCTGATTTTGATAAACATCAATTCGATTTAGCTTTAGAAGAATTCAAAAAACACCAGAGAAGATTCGGTCAATGAGATATTTAAAGAAATATCGACTTTATGCTATACTCTAAGATAGTTATTTTCTGATTGATAGGAATTTAAAAATTTATTATAAAGTATGCCTTTTTCGAGATTTACAAATAAAGCCCAAGCTGCCTTAGAGCGAGCCCAACAGATGGCTTGGGAGAGACATCAGGGAGAAATGAGAGCCCTCCATCTTTTATATACTCTTTTAGACGAAGAGGATTCTTCGGCGAGAGAAATTTTAAGTAAGTCCTTTAAAATTGACGTTGATAATTTATTAAAAGAAACGATGGGAGAAATTATTAAACTGCCTCGTATTTTTGTTTCTGGTGAGGGTGTGGGTCAGATGTATCTTTCGCCAGAGATGATTCAAATAATTGAGCTATCTTCAAGGAAGTCATTAGAGGATAAAAATGATTTTGTTTCTTCAGAATATCTTTTTTACGGAATTTTATCAGGAAAAAATTCAGCTAAAGAAATTTTGACGAAGTATAACATTAAAAAAGAAGATTATCTTAAATCTTTAGGAGAATATAGCCAAGGCGAAAAAATTACTGATGAATTCCAAGAGCCTAGTGGTAAGCTTTTAGAAAAGTATAGCCAGGATCTTATTGTTTTAGCTAAACAAAATAAACTTGATCCAGTGATTGGTCGAGAGGAGGAATTGCGTCGAGTAATGCAAATTCTCTCTCGCAGAACCAAAAATAACCCCATTCTGATTGGTGAAGCTGGTGTGGGGAAAACCGCTATTGTTGAGGGTTTAGCTCAGGAGATTGCCAAAGATGAAGTACCGGAAATTTTGAGAAATAAAAAGATTATTTCCTTAGATATGGGGTCATTAATTGCTGGCACCAGATTTCGAGGAGAATTTGAAGAAAGATTAAAAAAGATTCTAAAAGAAATTCAGAAAGATGGCAATATCATTACTTTTATTGATGAAATTCATACTTTAGTGGGAGCGGGAGCAGCAGAAGGAGCGATTGATGCTTCTAATTTATTGAAACCTGCTTTATCTCGGGGAGAATTGCGAGTTATTGGGGCGACCACTTATAAAGATTATCGAGAATATATTGAAAAAGATCCGGCTTTTGAAAGGAGATTTCAGCCTATTATCGTGGAAGAACCCTCTCAAGAAGAAGCCATTAATATTTTAAGAGGCCTAAAAGAGAAATATGAGGCTTATCATGGTTTAAAAATTTCCGATGAGGCTAATATCACAGCGGTTCAATTATCCAGTCGTTACATCACTTCCCGTTTTTTGCCAGACAAAGCCATTGATTTAATCGATGAAGCGGCTTCT
>JAPLVI010000056.1 GCA_026397195.1 Candidatus Berkelbacteria bacterium
GTTATCAGCATCTTCTACTTTGTATTTTTTGGAAATAGTAAACTGCTTTTTATAAATCGGATGCTTTCTTATACTCTCAACGAGCACGACAACCGTTTTATCCATCTTGTCAGAAATAACTACTCCGGTTTTTTTGCTTAACATTTTATTTTCCATCGGAAACTCCATTTTCTTTTTCTGCTAGTATTGTTTTAATACGAGAAATATTTTTTGTTTGTTTTTTAATCTCTGAAAAATTAAATTCACGTTTAGCTTGGCTGCGGCTCATTCGCCTGCCGGCGCCATGGGAAGAGGAACAAAAACTTTTTTCATTTCCTAATCCTTTAACAATATAAGAATATGTTCCCATTGTTCCCGGAATTATTACTAAATCATCTTTAAAAGCTTTAACTGCGCCTTTGCGGTGAACATAAACTTGTTCACCGAAATGTTCCTCCAATGATGCGTAATTATGATGCACATCGATCGGAAGTTTATGTTCAAAATCACCAAAGTATCTCTTTAATGCTTCAAGTATTGTTTCAAGCATTTTTACTCGATTCTGCCGGGCAAACTCAACACAAAAATTCATTGCGTCATAATATTCTTTACCTAATCCCTCCATTTCAAGCCAGGCTAAATCGCGATAGGCTGGGTGCTGAACGAGCGCCTTGTTGTGATAATATTGCGCCGTTTTATAGCCAAAATTGCGCGAGCCGGAATGGACCATTAACCAAATTTTATCTTTGGAATCTTTGAGAATCTCTAAAAAATGATTCCCTCCTCCTAGTGTTCCCAACTGGTGCCTGGCTGATTCAATTTCTTCCTGAATTACTGGGCTTTTAGGCGGATGGTAAAAAATATCTGATGACTGGGGTTCCTTATGATGAGCAAAACCCAGCGGAATAGAACGGGCAATATCGGAAACTATTCGCTCAAGTAATAGTTCAATATTTTTAAAGACAATTCCTGTCTCACAAGTCCTCACTCCGCAACCAATATCAACCCCAACCGCATTAGGGATAATAGCATCCCTGGTTGCCAGCACTCCACCGATCGGCATACCATAACCTTCATGCACATCACTCATAATGGCAATATGATGAAAAGCAATCGGAAGATTAGCAAGATTGCGGGCTTGAGTTAATGCCCCAAGCTCAATTTCTTTCGCCCAAGAGTAAATTGGCAATTTATCCGTTTCAATTATCTTTTCCATTTGGCTTCATTTTAGCGCAAAAAGAAAAAACCCGCAAAGGGTAACCAATGAACAACTTGGTCACCCTCGCGGGCGGGCTGGGGAGGGGGATCGATCAGGCGGCTTGGGGTGAGGCTAGGTGGGTCGCTAGGTGTGCGCACCGGGGAAACAGGAAGTCGGACGGAACTTGAGCCTTGCATGCTCAAGTATTTCTGCATCTTCGACTCGCCTTTCGCCTATGATGACCGTTTCCGGCCACTCGTTCCCGTAGAGAAGTACGTAATGGAGACATTCAGTTGCTGCACCAGCGGCAGCCTCCAAAACGAACGCGACACCCTCCACCAAGGTAACACGGAGTGAAGCCGATCTGGACCTGATCCTACCCAGAGAGCTTCCTTGGCCTTGTTCTCGACGTCTGCCGATAGTCTGGTTGATGATGAGGCTTGAGGGATGGCCGAGTAGGTGTGCATTCTTCCCGACAACATCTCTCATTTGCTGGACCACTACGTCCATGTCGGCCAACCGCTCACCATCAGATCCATCCCCCCGATGGAGTTCAAGGTGAAGCTCTATCTCGGTCCGGCTCTCCTTGCCGTTAGCAGGCCAGAGCCTGGCTCGAACCAGAAACTCCGTCTCTCCGCTTCCTTGATACATAGGACAGGAGAAGACAGCGTGGGCTCCTAAGACACGGGCTTTGGTAGGCAAGATTCTCCTGCCCTCCCTTTGCACGAGAATGATGCTCGACGTCTTTAATTTGAGAGTACAAAAAAAATGGCAATATGCCAAGAGGATAAATACAAATTATGAAACGGCAATATCTCTTTTCGAGAACCAGATAACGGCGGCAAAGGTAAAAATTAAAATTACCGCACCAAAAACAAAATAAGTTGAGAGTAAAATTTCATGCTTGGACAGTGCCCGATCAACATCAATATAATAAAAGAAAGAATAATATTGCAAATTTTTTAGATTCTCCTTGAGGCTGGAAACTATTTTAATAACATACATAACCATTAAAATACCCACGGGGATAAAATAGCTCTTGCCTTTAGAATTAAAAATAACGGAGAAGAAATAAGAAATTGAATAGATTGCCCAAGCGAAAAGAAAACCAGTGACGGCAAAAGTTAAATAGCTTACCGCTTGATATTTAACATGATAGGCTAAAGCTAAAGGGATAGCAGTAAAAATAGTAAGTATAGTAAATATCAAAATCAGGACGAGCCCAGCAAGATATTTAGCAAAAAATATTTTGGCTCGAGAAGTTGGCAGCTGAAGCAGGGTCTCAATTGTGCCTTCTTCTATTTCACCAGCGATCGCCGACCCGCCGAGAGTAACGGAGAGCGCGATGGCCGCTACCGGCCAGATGAAGCCATATTCTTTGCCTAGAAAATTTTCAAGTGAAGAAAAAAACTGGTCGGCGGTAGTGATGCCAAAAGCATCCAAGAATTGCTTGGGATAGGCAGCAAGCAGTTTATTAAATTCTTCCGCCCTACCTGCAAAAGAAGGAAACATGGCAATATAAATCCATAAAAAGGCAATCATGCCCAATGAGTACGCTATAATTGTCACTCGTCTGTCTTTAATTGTGCGCCAAAAAATTGCTTTCATTTATTTATAGAATTCAAGAAATATATCTTCCAGCGAGGCTCGCTCAATATCCAAATCCTTTAATTTATGTCCGCTTAAAGCTCTAACTACTTGATTGATGTCACCCTTAACCACCAACTCAATAAAATCCTTATGTTGGTCTTTTACTTCCACGCCATCTAATTTAAAGATATTGGCATCAACTTTATTTTCAAAGGTAGCGCGGACACTATACATCTTTTTTCTTTTGAGGTCGGCAATATGCTCGGTGGCGACCAGTTTTCCTTCTTTAATGATGGCAACTTTATCGCAGACTTTTTCCACGTCCGTTAAATAGTGGGAGGACATAAAAATTGTTTTGCCCTCATGCCCCAGCTTATCAAGTATTTGATAAATCCTCTCCGAGAGAATCGGATCAAGCCCCAATGTCGGTTCGTCCATAATTAACAAATCCGGGTCAGACATCATCGAAAGGACTAAAGAAAGTTTTTGCTTGTTGCCAGTTGAAAGTTGCCAAACCCTTTTTTTAAGATCCAAATCAAGCTCTTTAACTAATGACTGCGCTTTAATTGAGTTGCCCCTGATGGAACGGATAAAATCAACATGTTCCTGTCCTGTCCAGCCTTTATATAACCTGTCTTCAGGGGATAAATAGCCGATATGTTTTTTTAATTCAACTGAATCTTCTTTGGCATCTTTCCCTAGTAACTTGATTTCTCCTTCGGTGGGACGCAAAAAATCCATCATTAATCTGATGGTAGTTGTTTTGCCAGCACCATTGGGGCCAAGAAAGCCAAAAATCTCTCCTTTTTCAACCTCAAAACTAATTCCGTCGAGCGCCTTAACTTTACCGAAATGCTTTTTTAAGTTCTTAACTTCAATCGCATTGGTCATCAATAATATTATACCA
>JAPLVI010000132.1 GCA_026397195.1 Candidatus Berkelbacteria bacterium
GTCGAGGCGGTCGAAGAGCTGGCACACGTCCCCAGCGGAGACTGTGTAGCCCCAACCACCCTCGAGCGCGTCAGAACCGGTGAGGTCGATAGCGACATCATCAATATCCGGACGGTTCTTGGCGATTCGGGCGACAGCCGCCACGAACCGCTGATACAGCTCGCCGGCGCTTCGGGTGACACGGGAAGGTGCACCCAGAAGCAGCCCGATGACGACTCCGAGGTCTCCCCAACGCATGGTCAGACACTCCTTTACGTGTGGCCATTAAGGCCGGGTGCTGGCAGGAATGCCAGTTGTCGTCAAAATGAAAAAAAGAACGTCTTTTTCAAGACGTTTTGTATTATAACTTAATTATTATTTTTTGTCAATATTTCTAAAAGAAAAACGACCGGGATGGACTGGCAAGGGTGATGACAAGTGCAAGCACTTATCTCTTCTTGACAGCCCATCCGCGGCCGTTGTGATGGGACGAGTTCGCCCCATCAGGCGTAGTGGGTGACCGAGATCTCGAGGTGAGCACCTCGGGGGATCTCGATCCTCAGAACGATGTGGCACGGCTGGCCCGGACCGGCGCTCTTGGTCTTCAGCTCGGTGATCTCCGGCTTGGGTTCCTTCGGCTCCTTGAGCACGGTCTCGAGCGGGACATCCCCGGGAGCGCCGGTTGGCGGAGGAGGCGGTGGGCTCGCGGCAGCCGGCTCGGTTGGGGGCTCGATCGGCGGTGCCGGTGGTCCAGGCGGGGGTTCAGGCGGGGGTTCAGGCGGGGTGCCCTTCTCCGAAGCCGCGCGCTCGACATCGAGCACCAGGTTCCAGATGACCCGTCTGATATAGTCGCCCAGTGCGAAACACTGCTGGTTCCGGACGTCCTGCGCCTCCCTTACGCCGGCGAAGAAGTGCAGAAGCTCGCCCAGGTCGCCCCAGAGGAGAGGGGCCTCGTTCAACTCCGGCAGCGCCACGTCTTCCATCGGCTGGGGACTCTCGGTCTCTTCCTGTCCCTTCTTGAGGGCTTGGATGCCGACCGCGATGGTGAAGCCCCACTGCTTCTGGTCCTCGACCGGAGCCTCCCCGCGGGCGATCTCCTTGACCCGCCCGAGGATGGCTCTGGCCTCTTCGAGTCGTACGGGGTAGGCCCAGACATCCGCGTAGCTGCCATCCTCGGTGTAGGTGACCGGCGTCATCTCGGGCACTTTGCCCACGACCTTCATGAACTCGACCTGCGGCATTGCGGCGATGGCCCGGATGGCTTGGATGTCATCCGTCATCTCGCCCGCGGCATGATGTAACTGCAACTGCGAAAGCCAAGAGGCTACGTCCGCCCACGAAGTGGGCCTGTCTTCTGCCATGCTGGGTTCCTCCCATATGGGCACACAATGCCCAAAATGCCTAACTAGGTTCGTCCTGTAGGTTAGGCTGATTATAGCTTAAACTAATTATTTTGTCAATAAAAATTAAAAAGAGTCCAATTTAGGCTGCGACGCGAGCCGTTCTAAAATTAGTCCTGGGTCCCCTTCTTTCGCCTCTTCTATCGTGGCGGAGGCCCCCTTCCCCTCTCTCGCGAGAAGTATTCTCTCTTCTTTCTCTGCCAAATCTGGCTGTTCTGCCGCTTAATTCATTTTGTAAATATTGAAGAAGTCTGCCCGTAGGCGCAGCTTGACCATTGGTTAGAGTATGAATAATTTCACCTAATTTAATTGTCACCGGTCCTCTATCATCGAGTGGCTTGAGCCACATTCCTCTAACACGAATACCTTGCGCCAGGGCTTTATCTCTGGGCCAGCCGGAAATAAAGAATTGTTTGCGTTCTGGCTGCCATCTGATATGAATTTTGTAACCTAGCGCAAAGACCGCTTCTGCCCTTCTGATGCCATCGAAATCAACAAAAGCTTTGCCATAAGGCGTCTCAAGGCTTAATCCTTCGGTCTCGCCACGACGAATAATTTCTTTGGCTTCCAAATTGTCTCTTCGTGCGTCTTCACTTGCTCCAAGCAAGCGCGGGTTAATCGCCCTGATTTCATCATCGGTCAAAGATGCAGTTTCATCGCCACCTTGTTCAAAGAAACGGTAGAGCTCTTCCGCTGACATTTTGCGGTAAAAGCCTAAAACAGTGCGATGCGAATGCTCAAAGGTTTCCGCAAGTTTAGGATGGTTGGCATTATCAATATAAGTTATAAACTGAACAAATTTATCTAAGGCTTCTGTCTTCTCTAAAAGGCCAGAAGCAGCCAAAGATTCATAGAGAACCTCGGTAGCAGAAAGATCGTTGCCCGTCTCGTCACCATGGTGATCAAGGATAAGAGTCTGGCCAAAAGGATGTTCGCTATCGACACCCTCAACGACTAAGCCGTGACGCTTTGAGGTATCCCCAATTAAATCGCATTGTATAAATTGTCCTTGCTCAACGTATCGAATTTGCGAAGTATCAAAACCGGCTTGATTTAATACAAACTTAAAGCCTTCACCATCATTATCTGAATGATTACTTAATGGCCTGTCGCCTCCACCCATACCATGAATAACAATATCCTTGACTAATTCTCTTGTCTTTTGGTTAAAGATAACATCTGATTCTGCCGCCGTATTAGCATTAAGCTCTAAATAACTTCTGATACGAGCCAAGGTAATCATGGCAAATTTGCGGGAAAGTTCTTTTTTGTCGCCCAAAGTCATTTCTTTGCTGACAACTGCTGGTACTCGCCCAGCTCCTATGGTTCGACGACGATTATAAATAATTGGCGTTGATTCTCGACTCCATTTATACGGTGTCCTAAAAATGGAAACCTTTTCGCCTTTTTTCTCTTTGGCAATACAATATTTACTTAAAAGATAAAGACCAGACGCCGTCACAGCACTCCAATCGGCCAGAGATAAACCTCGGCCTAAAGTATGGGCGGCACGACCAAAAATATCATGGTAATAAGAGAAGTCCATCTGATGCGCCTGCGCAAGTTGAGCGGTATGGGCTAATTTTGAGGGGTCATTATAAACAAATTGTGCTCCGTGCTGATTCCAAAAGACATGATGAGCGGAGTTAAAATGGTCATAATTTTTAATTCCCAAGGGAATTCCGGCAAAAACAGCTGTACCGATGGTCAAAACAGAAGAAGCGACCGCTCTACCTAAGGCCCAATTGCGCTCTGATTCGAGATTCGATTTTTCGACTTCCTCTAATTGTTCGGAAGCATTAGAAATGCTCCCCACCAAGATAAAGTATTCGTCCTCGGTTAAGCCCCTACCTTCGGCTTTTCTTTTTTTAATCCAACCCTTTAATTTAGCTATTTCTTCCGATAAAGCTTTTTGTGCTTTAAGTTCTCTCTCCGTTCTTTCAGCTCCCCAGCCTAGTCTTTCCGCTGCCTCAAGTACACCATCAAAACCATTTCTCATACCGATAGTCCAAAGAATAGGCGTAACTATTGGTAAAACACCAATACCAGTAAAAGTCATAGCGGCAGCTAGACCAAAACCACCGGCAACTTTAAGACCAATTTTGGCCCATTTTCTCAATTCGCCGCTTTCTTTATATTCACCAGCCGTGTCTAAATCTTGAGCTTCTTCTACCCTTTTTCCTTCACGGTCAAACCAAGCACTCATTCTATTAATTCGACCCTCACCATAACGAAAATCAGCCCTATTTTCCTGATTCTCAACCAAACCATTTAAATAATAAACGGCTTGTTCTTCGAAATCTCTCTCGGTTCCACTTTCATCGCTTTCAGAAATAAAATTTTCTTCGACATGTCTTTCTAGCTCATCATTATCCTGATTGTCTTGTCGAGAAGATAAATTATCTTGTCTTTCATAGCCTGAAAGCGACCTCATATTACTTGGTGAGGTTTCAGAGTCCAAAGTCTGGGTATTTGGTTGTTCATCAATTCTTTGGTTCATAACTTGACAAATTGGTAAAATTGCATTAATTTTTACCTAATCCCTGATTATTAAACTAAAAGCATTATACACCCCTTGACTTTTTTTGTCAAGCGTGATATAATGGCGCTGAAAAGAAAAAAGAAATAGGAGTACCTTAATAAGGTATTTAACAGGTTAACTAGATTTTACCTGTTATTACCTGCTACGGCCCTTCCTGACGAGCGATCAACTTAATATATCATCGTCAGAAAGAGTCGTAGCAGTAGTAGACTGAAACCAAAGGTCACCCCATCTGGGGGACCTAGAGGATTCGTGGCCACGGGCCACAACCACAAGGGAGAGTGTACCACCATGCTCAAGCGCTTCATTTGCACCGCCGTTGTCGTATCACTGACCGTATTCGTCGTGTTGGTCGCCGGAGCGAACGCCCAGAAGGGCACAAACGTCATGGAGAACGCTGACAACGCGGGTACGCCCGCCACGGACACTACCCAGACGGTTGCGGAGAAGCCCTCCCCCGAGGCGCCCGCCACGACCACCACCGAGACGGTACCGACCACAGAGAAGAAGGCTGAGGAGTCGACCCCCGGGTCGAGCTCTGACAAGCCGCTCTACGTCAAGATCATTGACGGGGAACCTCGGGCTATCGACAAACACGGCAACATTCAACCGAAACCAGCCCGACGTGCCACCACTCATCGTCACCGCGAAGATCCTCGGATGAAGTCGCTCTGGGAATACCGTAACGGTCACACCAAGGACCAGAAGGTCCAATGGAATGCCATTTCCACCGCGCAGGCGAAGGCCAACCAGGCCGACGCCAAAGCCGAGAACCTCGACACGAGGGTAAGCACGCTGGAGAAGGCAGCCAAGGGAATCCCCTGGTGGGGATGGCTAGCTCTCGTACTCGGTGCTATCGGCACCATCCTCGGGATCTGGCGTCTCGCCGGAGGCGGATTCCGCCGCGTCTACTACTAGCGATTCCCGGAGAGGGAGCTGACCCTCGGGTCAACACCTTCTCCCAAGAACCAAGAACAACTCCACGTTGTCCGTGGAAGATCTCGCCCATCGGGCTTGATTTCCCACTAGCTGGAGTTGTTCTTAATTTTAAGTATATTTTAGTTCTAAATTGGTGTTCCACCGCCTCCTCTTTCAAGTCCACGTCGCAATCTTGTCCAATCTCTAAATCTAACCCTAATTCTACCATCTCTTCTTTCGGCTAATTCATAATTTGGCACTCCCCAGAGCCTCATCGCGCGCCTGAAGACTCTGCCGGCGCGCCGACTTGCCTCTCCGCCAACAGCATCATCTCGAGATAGTCTATCCCTAATGCGATTGATTTCTACTGCACTCGCCCCCGAGCGACGGGCGCGGACAACATCGGGGTGACGATCAAGCACACCCCAGAAAAATGAACCTCTGACCGTCTCAAACATAGCTGCTGCTTCGCGTTCCAGCCGTCCTCGAAATCTCCTCTCGCTAAGCATTGAATCAAAACGCAGAGAATCGAGGGCCACTGGTCTCCCCATTCTTGTTCTCAAGCTTTCAGTAGCGCCAAAATTGCGATAATTCTCAACTATGGGAATGCCACGTTCAATGGCATCAATATCACGCCTTGGGCTTGAGAATGCCTCGATGTTTCTATATTGGACCGCATTCCTACCTGCAATAGCAGCAATGTCGTCAGACATACGCAGATCTTCAGCCACAGATACTCCTGGTCGATATCCGCCAGCCAAAACATAGCTTTGCGCTCTCAAAAATGAATTGAATCCTAAAGCCTTAGGCTTGAAACTGCCATAAGCTCGGCGCTTCATAACAATGTCAATTATCTGCCAAAGGCGCCTTGCGGCCAAAAGATAAGGATAGCGACGATATTCTCTCTCGTCAAAATCACCTTTTCCGGCGATCATTTTTAGGTCAGGATTGTTTTGAAATTCCATCAGGACCTTGGCCAAATACTGCTCCTCTATCTTAACTATGTCGGCATCATTTGAAACCAAATACAATGGCTCAGCCACTCCTGTTCTAGCAAGGCTGCGCATTAATGCTAAATCATTAACGTATTTTCTGATTGCACCGATATTTTCCCTTGCAGCATAAGCCTTACTTATGACTCTGACTTTAATTTCAGGATGTTCTCGTTGAAATTTCTCAACTTCTCCGATGGTTCTATCAATATCCGCCTGCTGATCGCGAGGACCATTGACAAAGACTATGACTTCAAAGCTCTCTGGATCTAAATCGTTACCTTCCATATCTTTCTGCCCCAGATAGCAAGAGAGAGTACGATAGATATTAGCGTGCTCGGAATAGGCAGCTGGAATACAAACAGCAAAACGACAGTGGCCGGACATTGGTTCTAGGCGATCATTTTGTTCCTGAAGTTCTCTTCTATAACCTGGATCTTGATGATCAAGATAAGCCTGCATTGCTTCCCTTTCCTCACTTGGTGAGAGTTCGGGCGAACGCGGACCATAGGGTGGCGTCGGCATGTATGGCGGCCTTCCACCACCTCCAGCTGCTTCATAAGCACTGTAGCTACCATAATACGGTGTCCCTCCTCTTCTCCTTCTTTCCCAAGGCGAAGGAACATATTCAGCCAACCATCTTCCCCCTAGATATATTCCTGAGCCGACCAAACCAGTAATCGCTT
>JAPLVI010000135.1 GCA_026397195.1 Candidatus Berkelbacteria bacterium
AGTGCCTGCAAATCAGTATTGACGACGATAAATTCAACCCCTTTAATTCCCTTTTCCGCCATTCGATTAACGGCTGAGCCTCCACCACCACCAACGCCGATGACTTTAATCCTTGCCGGCGAACCGTCGGGAGCTTTTGAGAGTGAGCCTTGAAGGTTGGCTTCCTTTTTTTCTGTTTCCTTGTTCTCTTCTTCTTGAGTCATACTAAATAGTCTAAAAACAAAAAATTATTTTTCTATAAATATCCTACAATAATATTTTCCTTTTGTCTATATTTTTTCATTTTAATTTACGGAATGAACTGTTTGAACCATTCTTTGATCTTCCCCGGCGCACCACTAACCGCCGAGGTAGCTGGATTAAGGAATCCTTTTCCTTCATGGGGATGAACTAACCCATAGATAATTAATCCGATTGAAGTGGCATAAGCTGGGTCTGAAACCTTGTCAACAAAACCAGTCAACTCAATCGCTGGCGTGCCAATCGCCGATGGCAGACGAAGGGTCTCTTTAGCCAGCCCCACCAAGCCTAAAAGCTTGGCACCACCGCCGACCAAAACTGCTCCTGCCGGTAGCATGCCGTCACGGTTGATATTTTTCAGCTCCTCTTTTACCAGAAGTAATATTTCAGACATTCTGGCTTCAATAATTTCCGCCAGATACCGTTGCGATGCTTCTTGATCTTCTTTAGCGTCGAATTTTGAGAGGTCGATTCGGTCATGTTCGGAGACTTGATCAGGCAAACAGTTGCCATATTTAATTTTAACTGCTTCAGCCACCGCAATCGAAGTCTTTAAGCCAATCGCGACGTCATTAGTCACGTTGGCAGAACCGAGAGGAATAGTTGCCGAATGCAATACATCGCCTTCTTCAACTACCACAACATCAGTTGTGCCCGCGCCAATATCAACTAAAGCCACGCCAATTTCTTTTTGCTTTTTCGAGAGCATCGAATAAGTTGAGGCAAGCCCACTATAAACTAAATCCTCAATGTCAACCCCCGCCTGATAAACGCATTTGGTTAGATTCTTTATCGCGGACGTGGATCCTGCAATTACATGGGCATCGACCTCAAGCCTAATACCGGTTAGGCCAATCGGATCTTTAATCCCGCCTTGGCCGTCAACGGTATAAAGTCTGGGAATTATATGCAAGAGTTCTCGATTGGTTGGTTGAGAGATAGCTTTAGTCGCTTCAATCACCCGGTCAACATCGGTTTGGGTCACTTCCCCATTTTCACCAGAGATGGCAATAACACCAGTTGAATTTGTCCCTTCAATATGATCACCGCCAAGTGAGACAATGGCCCGCTCAACCGGAATTCCGGCCATTCTTTCTGCTTCCTCAAGTGAAGCAGAGATTGAAGAGATGGTGTCTTCGAGGTCAACCACTGTTCCTTTACGCATTGAGGAATTGGCTGCCGCGCCAACGCCAATAATATCAAAAGACTCATTATCGTTCTTTTGGGCGACAATGGTTGCAACCTTGCTTGTGCCGACATCGATCCCGACAATGAAGTCAGATTTGTTTTTACTCATTTAATTGAATTATGAATTTGGAATTATGTATTATGTATAATATATTTATGTCTCTTAATTCATTATTCATTATTCATCGGCCATTCTTCTAAAACCAATGGGGAAAGTAAATTAAAATGGCAACAATAATTGAAGCGATAGCAGTAACGAGCGCAGAACCAGCAGCAATATCTTTAATAACCTTGGTTCGACCGTTATATTCTGGTGAAATCATGTCTAAAAGTTCCTCCAGGGCAATATTGAGAATCTCAACACCCATAGTTACCGAAACAGCGATAACAATTATTGCCCACTCCGTATAGTTTAGGTGCGAAAACCAACCCAAAACAAGATTAACAAGCGCAATCAGAAGATAGATTTTTATATTCTGTTCTTCTTTAATTACGGTTATCGTACCTCGGGTAGCAAACCTGAAAGATTTAGCAAGACGTTTAAAATCCATATTTACAGTTGTTTAATTCTTTTTTCCGCTCCCTGCCATTCGGCCAGATTCGTCTTATGGTCATAACCTGCAAGATGCAGAAGTCCGTGTTTAAAAAGTTCGATCAGCTCATCTTTGACAGTTTTGTTATCTTTACGACTATATTCTTTGGCAAATTCTGTCGAAATGACAATATCTCCTAATATTAGATTAATTTTTTTTGCCTTTTTGTCAGGAATATCTATCGAGAAAGAAAGGACATCCGTGGGTTCATCAATGTCGCGATATTTTTGATTTAATTTTTGAATCTCGGCATTGTCTGTCAGTTTTAAGCCTAACTCAATTTTATCATCAATTTCAAGTTTTTTAAAGACTAATCGTGCTATTCTCTCGAAGTCAGACGCCTTAAAACTGTTTGATTTATCCTCAAAATATAACTTCATTTACTTAGTTTCTCTTTGACAATTCTCGAACCAGTGGCGCCATCAATTTGCCCCTTCGACTCTTTCATTAGCTCACCCATTACCATACCCATATCTTTCATTCCAGAGGCTTTTGTTTTTTTGATGATTTCAGAAACTTTCTTTTCTGCTTCCTCATCACTCATTTTTTCCGGTAGGTATTTTTCAATCAATTCTAACTCCTTCTTTTCTTTATCGGCAAGATCAGCTCGATTACCTTTTTCAAATTCGCCAATACTGTCGTGTCGTTGTTTGGCTTGGCTTTCAAGGACAGAGATTGTCTCTTCGTCAGACAATTCCGCTTTTTTAAGCTCAATCTCTTTGTTGTGGATCGCTGCTAAAAGCCCGCGGTAAGTCAAAACCTTGAGCCCTTTTTTGGCTTTTAAGGCTTCTTTCAAATCGTCTTTTAATTTTTGGGTCAATTTCATAATTTTTCTTACCTAAAAACGCCGCGTTTGCGGTATTCTTGATAACGGGCTTTACGAATCACCTCGCGGCGAATTGCACCCTCTCGTCTTAAATGACGGTTTGGTTCCCGAGAAAAAAATCTTTTTTCCTTAGCACTCGTCAGCACCCCCGATTCTTGAATTTTACGGTTAAAACGACGAAATAACCTCTCAAAAGGTTCATTATTACGTCGCTCGGCTTCTATCTTCAATTTTATCACCTCCCCAGACTTAAGATATACCAAACAAGCATAATATAAGATGTCAAATTTTTCAACTAGACAACCATTCTGGCGAGCAATTTTCCTCCCAAAAGGTGCATATGCAGATGGTCGACCAGTTGACCTGATTCTTTGCCGTTATTGATGACGATTTTGTAACCAGCATTGGCTATGCCTCCCTCTTTGGTTACTTTCTGGGCAATTAAGAGCATATGACCCAAAAGATCCTGGTCAAACTTGGCGGCATCATTTAGATTTTTGATGTGCTTTTTAGGCACAATCAAAACATGAAAAGGTGCTTTGGGATTGATATCATCAAAAGCGACCACGTCATCATCTTCATAGCGGATTTTGGCCGGAACCTCGCCACTCACAATTTGGCAAAAGACACATTTAGCCATATTTTTTGATTTTAATAAATTTATTCCAGTTTTCTTTAATCCACTTTTTTTGTTTTTCTTCGATTTGTTTCAGACCTCGCCTTCTCATTTCTCTG
>JAPLVI010000041.1 GCA_026397195.1 Candidatus Berkelbacteria bacterium
TTACTCAGAAAATAAATTTTTTTTAAAAAAGAAAACGGGGCAAAATTGCCTCGTTTTATTTTGAATTAGGAGTAAAATGCTTTAAAATAGAATAAAGAAGCATATTATGATCAAATTTTATAATACTCTTACGCGGAAAGAAGAGGTCTTTAAGCCCATCACCGATAATTTAGTTCGAATTTATACCTGTGGGCCGACGGTTTATGATTATGCTCATATTGGCAATTTGCGCTCTTATATTTTTGCTGATGTCCTGCGCCGAACTCTTGAACTTGCAGGTTTTAAAGTTAAACAAATAATTAATATCACGGATGTGGGGCATTTAACTTCAAATGAAGATGAAGGCGAAGATAAAATTCAGAAAAGGGCCGAGCGTGAACAAAAAACTCCGGAGCAGATTGCCGCTTTTTATACCAAGGCATTTTTATCCGATTTAAAAAAATTAAATATTGAAAAACAGAAAATTTTGCCCAAGGCGTCAGAACATATTAAAGAAATGATTGCTATGATTGAAAAAATATTTGCCACGGGCTATGCCTATGAAACAAAAGACGGAATTTATTTTGATACTAAAAAATTCAAAGATTATGGTATGCTTTCCAGACAGAAGATAGATTTAGAACGAAGATCTCGGGTTGATAAAATTAGTGGTAAAAAAAACCCGACCGATTTTGCCCTGTGGCTCAAAACGACGGGCAAACATAAATCTCATATTATGAAATGGGATTCGCCTTGGGGAGAAGGTTTCCCCGGATGGCATATTGAATGTTCAGCTATGAGCCAAAAATATCTAGGTGATGAGTTTGATATTCATACCGGTGGGGTAGACCATATTCCGGTTCATCATGAAAATGAAATCGCCCAATCGTATGCCGCTAATGCAAAAATCCCAGCCAAATTCTGGATGCATGGTGAATTTTTAATTGTTGACAAAAAAAGAATGGGCAAATCCGAAGGAAATCTTTTGACTTTAGCAGAATTGGAAAAGAAAGAATACGAACCAGTGACTTTTCGTTTTCTTGTTTTACGTAATCATTATCGAAGTAAAATACAGTTTGATGATGAAAAAATGCGTGAGGCGAAAACAGCATTAAAGTTTTTATATTCCTCATTAAGCCGTCTTAAAAGGCCACAAGCTAAAACTATCGTCGCTGAGTCAACTGCGCTTGCGGAAAAAATAAATCAGGCAGAGCAGGAGATTAAAAAATCATTTTTTGATGATCTTAATACTCCACGGGTGATTGATATTCTATTTGAAATGGCACACTATCTTAATAAATTAAAATCAGAGGATAAAATAGGAGAAGCAGAGATCAAGGATGCCTTAGAGCGAATTTATCTAATGGCAGATAAAGTTCTGGCGATAAATCTTACGGAGCTTGTTTCCTTGAAAAAAGAAATACCTCTTGAAATTCTAAAACTTGCCGAAGAAAGACAAAAAGCAAAAGACTCGAAAGATTTCAAATTAGCTGATAAAATAAGAAAAGAGATTGAAGATAAAGGATTTAAGATTGAAGATACTCGAGGTGAATCTCCTTATCGAATAATTCCATCTAATAAATAAAAATTATTTATCAAGGGAGGAGTATGAACAAATTTCACAAAATTATGCTAGCTGATGGACGGGCAAAGGTAACTATTCCCACGCTTCTTTTAGTACTAACTGGTCTTATCTTGGCGTCTTATTTGGCTGTTGCCTCGGGAGATATCAATAAGGCAGAAGCTAACGCGCCTTTTGCTGATAATCGGATAATTGTTAAATTTAAAGAAGAGGCTTCACCACAACTAAAGAATGAAGCCCAAATCAAGGGACCCGACGTGGGTATTGCTTCGGTTAGCGATATTAACCGAAAAGAAGGAGCAAAGGAAGTGACTGAATTGACTGCAAAGAAGGCTCAAGCCAATCAGGAAGAAAAAAATGACAATCTTGACCGAATTTATAAGATTGAATTTGAGGGTAAAAAAGACATTAAAAAATTAGTCCAGGAATATTCGAAGGACGCTAATATTGAATATGCTGAACCTGATTATCAAGTCAAACTTACGCTTGAACCCAATGATCCATATTACGGATCATCTGGGTCTTGGGGACAAGGGTATCCCGATCTTTGGGGGATTAAAAAAATTCAATCAGCCAGTGCCTGGGACTTATCTACTGGTTCTCGCAATGTAGTCGTTGCAGTTATTGATACGGGTGTTGATTATACTAATCCCGAACTTGTCCAAAATATATGGGTAAATTCTGATGAAATTGCGGGTAATGGCTTTGATGATGATCACAATGGTTATATTGATGACTATTATGGTTATGATTTTTACAATTATGACGGTGACCCAATGGATGACCATGCTCACGGCACGCACTGTTCTGGAACAATCGGGGCGCTGGGCAATAATAATATTGGCGTGGTTGGCGTTAACTGGCAAGTTAAAATTATGGCGGCTAAATTTTTAAGCTCGGGAGGCTCGGGATATACATCTGATGCCGTTTCAGCTATCCATTATGCAGTTGATAATGGCGCTAACGTGCTTTCTAACAGCTGGGGAGGTGGAGGATTTGACCAATCTTTGCAAGATGCCATCAACTATGCCTATGCTCACAACGTTAGTTTTATCGCCGCCGCCGGTAATTCCAATGCCAATGCGACCAATTTTTACCCATGTAGTTATAATAATGTCGTTTGTATTGCAGCGACAGATTATCAAGATCAAAAAGCATCATTTTCGAACTACGGCAACACCGTTGATTTATCCGCCCCCGGAGTTGATATTCTTTCTTTAAAATCTTCACACGCGACATATTCTTGTACCACGGTAGGTGGTAACTATTGTCGCATGAGTGGAACCTCAATGGCCACTCCCCACGTTGCAGGTCTAGCTGCTTTAGTTTTAGCTTACCGTCCAGGCAGTTCTCCTGATACGGTTTTTGACTATATGAGAAATGGGGCTGACGATCTTGGTTCTTCGGGAAAAGATATATATTTTGGTTATGGTCGTATTAATTCTTATCGAACACTTACCGGAGCGCCGCCTCCGCCTTCACCTTCACCTTCTTCTTCGACTAGTCCAAGTTCTTCCCCGTCAGCCTGTGGCCATGTAGATGGAACAATAGTTAAAACAGATAATAAGACCGCAATTTATTTAATTGAGAGTTGCAAAAAAAGACATATCCCTTCACCTGAAGTTTTTTCTTCTTGGTTTAATTGGGGAGATGTTGTTATAATTTCGTCCGGGGAAATGAATTCATATACCACCGGCAGTGATCTTACATTTCAATCAGGGAGTTTAATCCGCGCGAGCGATCAACCAGAGGTATATGTTATTGTTGGTGCCATTCGCCGACATATTGCCAGTCCTAGCGTTTTTGAAGGATTAGGCTATAAATGGTCAAATATTGTTATCACTAATTCAGCAGAAATTCTTAAATATTCATCAGCAGAAAATCTAACAAAAATCGGCAGTCATCCGGATGGTTCGGTAATCAAATCGATTAGTGCATCTGAAGTTTATTTAATTGATGGAGGTAAAAAACGTCATTTGTCTAATCCGGAAGTATTCACCTCGCGTTATAGATGGGAAGAGATACTTATGGTTACGCCAAGCGAAGTGGCAGGCTATCCAATCGGCGACAGGGTTGGATTTCGTTCCGGCTCTTTAGTACGCGCGAGCAACCAATCTACTGTTTATGTTATTACCGATACAACAAAAAGACACATCTTGAGCCCAGAGACTTTTCAGTCAAAAGGCTATAGATGGGATAGGATAATTTTAACTAGCACGCAAGAATTAAATAATTACACCAACGGGCCGGATATCTAATATAATTTTGGATATTAGCCTGAATACCCCGAAGCTTGCTTCAAAGATGAAGGCAAGTAAATGCAGCGGCCCGTCTCGGCAGACCCCGAGCCGAGGTCCGTCCAAGACCATGGCCGAGACAGGTCTGACGGAAGCTGCAACTTAGAAACGATCTCCGCCCTGATACTCCGCCGCGGGCGGGGTCGGGTTCATTAAAAAATACTTTATGGCGAAATATAAGATTATTCAAGACCACGATGCCTGTATCGGTTGTGGCACCTGTGTTTCTCTTTGTTCCAAAAATTGGGAAATGGGAGAAGATGGCAAGGCCCATCCCAAGGAAACAGAAATTTCAGATATTGGATGCAATCAAGAGGCACAAGAAAATTGCCCAGTGCAGTGCATTAAAGTTGAAGAAACAAAATAAAATAAATAATTCAAAATTAAACTGGCCAATTAATGGCCATTTTTGAGTGAAACTTATGCTAAGTTTCACTTTAGGAACCCTCGGTTCCTAACGCCCCGCCTTTGGCGGGGCTGTTCTCCTCCACGGGAAAACTCCCGTCCTATCTCCTGTCTCGCTTCGCTCGACAACGTCGATTTCCTCATTTCGCTCGGAATCGGATGAAACGTAAAGCAGTTTACGTTTCATGTCCCGACCCCTTTCCTACAATTCGCATTCATCCACGGACGTAGTCCATGGCTTTCTGCGAATTGAGTTCAATGGTATTTAAAAAATATTTTTTGACAATTAAAAATTAATTAGTTAAATTTGAATTGATGGATGAAATAGATAAAGACGATTTCCAAAAATTATTGCCCATCAAAGGAAGCGAGAGAATCCAAATTAATAACATTCTAACTGCTGTTTGTATTGGTGCCCTCTCACTTTTTTTGTTCTTTGAGGATAAAATAAGTCCTTGGTCAGTGGGGCAACTGGCAATGGCGGTGCCTCTGCTTGTAACTTCATCTCTTGCTTATTCCAAAGTATGCTACCGGATTGGAGAGCATAGAATTTGGGATCCTTTGGGCTGGTTTACTCATTCTATCGGCTATATAATGATTATTAATGCGATGACCCTCCTGATTTATAGAAGTAATTATCATTCGGTTGCCTGGTTATTTACTGCTGTCGTTATTTTTCTTTTTCTTGTTTATTCAGCTATGGATGTTATTGCCAAGAAAAAACGCCTCTTTGAAAAAATAGTAAAACTTTTATTTTATTTATTTCTATTATTTGTTGGTTCAATGCTGCCCATAATTTTAAATCTTATTTAAAATATTTATAGATTACAAATAAATATTCATGCCGTTATTCAGTTAATAACGGCATTTTTTGTTGACAAATCAGCTCAAATAGTATATAATTAGTATATAACAAGTATATACTATTCATATTCCATTATGAAAAAGTTTAGGTTTATTAAGAAAATTTTAAGGCTTGGCCGCTATAGCGGGGCGATTGTGCTGCCAAAAATGCTTCTTCGCGCTTTAGGTTGGAGAGAAAAACAAAGAATTGAAGTTATTCCTGATTTTAAAAAGGGAAGAATTATAATTCAGGATTTTAAGAAGTAAAATACCTAGACACATACCATAAAATATGGTATAATATAACTAGTAAAAATAAAATGTTAAAAACAAAAATCAAAAAAGGAATTTTATTTGGGGTTATCGGATTGCTTTTAATCTTCTCTTTTCCTTTAAATACATATGCCTCTGATATTACGAGAGATGGAGTGGTTAATCTTATTAATACAGAAAGAGAAGTCCGAGGAATAAATACTTTGACCTTCAATTCGCGCTTGCAAACTGCTGCCCAATGGAAGGCGGATGATATGATCCAGAAAGATTACTGGGAGCATTTTCATAATGGCAAATCTCCTTGGGACTGGATAAAAGAAGCAGGCTATGATTATATTGATGCCGGAGAGAATCTGGCGATTGATTTTACAGAACTTGAGCCAATGCACCAGGCTTGGATGAATTCTCCCACTCACCGAGATAATATTGTGAATTATAAATATAAAGAGGTAGGAGTTGGTATTGCCAAAGGCGATTTTGAAGGACATCAAACAATTATTGTTGTTCAGATGTTCGGCAACCCTGTCCCTTCTCAAGTTGCTCAAAAAGAAGAAAGAAACAAAGCTTCTGCAAGTTTTACACCAATACCGACCGAAAAGCAATTCACAGCCCAAGCAGATGAGAATTTATCTAAAAAAGAGACTGCCAAAGCAGAGAATAAACCCCAGGGAAGCTATATTCAAAGAAGTCTTAGTTTCATTAAAAATTCCTTGGCATATATTTTTAATGGCTACAAGACAAATGTCCAAAAAGGTTACGCTCAATTTCGCTCAATCATATTACGAAATTATTCCGCGTCCGCGAATAATTAATCTCTTATCTTATAATCAGGCTTGACATAATTTTTTAGTCTCTATAAAATGATACTGACGCTGTTTGGCTGTGGATAACTCTGATACGCTTTTGACCTTAGTCTTAGCTTAAGATTAGGGTTTCTACCTCAAAAATAAATAAAGGTTTTATCTCTCTTTGAGGGATGGGACACCAAAATCTTAACCATATAATATGGTAAGAAGAAATTTTGGTGTTTTTTTATATAACCAAAAATATAATAAATTTAGTAAAGGTGGGAGAAAAGGAAAGAATTATGGGGAAGACGAAGAAGACATTTATTCTCTTAACAGTCGTAATTTTGGCCTTTGGCTATTCACTGGCTAGTTTGACCGTTATGCCGCAGAAAGCATCTGCTTCGCTTTTACCAGTTAAAATTAATGAATTTATGCCTCGCCCTTCGAGCGGTAATGAATGGATTGAGCTTTATAATCAAAACGCTACTCCGGTTTCGATTAGCGATTATGTGCTTGATGATGAGGATGGCGGGCATGGCCCATTTATTATTCCTGCTGGCACGGTAATCGCAGGTTATGGTTTTTACACCGAAACGAGGAGTTTTGGTTTAGACAATTCAGGCGACACCGTTCGCCTGCTTGATGACCACGGAAACTTAATTGATTCATTCTCTTACACAGGTTCGACTTTAGGAGAAACTTATGCCCGTTTGGTTGATGGTGATTTGCCTTGGAATAATGGTACTACTTCACCGACAAAGAATAAGTCCAATGATACTACCAAGCCAGATGCTAGTGGAGCAGAAATTGATGTCTTAGGTAAAAAAATTGCCGGCAAGATTTTTATAAATAAGATAGATGAACTAACCTTCAATTGGGATGGATTTATTGATAATGAAAGTATAATTATTGAATATGAATGGGAAGTTTATGACGATACAGATACAGAAATTTATCAAGGTACTATTGCGGGAGATGCCAATGGATATACCTTGGCGGGGATTGGGCTAGATGAAGGTAGAGAGTATAAGGTTGAGGTAGCAGATATAAATAATGCCTGGCTCGAGAGCGATGAAGTTGAGTCCTTAAGTATCATCGCCGATGTTTCCGCGCCTTCAGCTATAGAGGATTTGACTGTCAGCGAAAAGCCATATGATACCGATGGACAGCTTCATCTTATTTGGTCAGCTTCAGCTGATAATTTAGGTGGCAGTGGAGTAGAAAAGTATGAAGTTTATCGCGTAACCTCATCCACGACGGTTTTGGCAGGGTGGGTTTTACATGATGAGGCAGTCACTTCTTATAATTTTACTGATAATTTTTATGGGGACTCTGTTTGGGTAGAATATTATGTTTTGGTAGTCGATAAGGTTAACAATAAAACAAGCGCGGGAGATTCAGGCATCGATTCGACAATAGTTGATACTGTTGCTCCAGCTGCGCCGGTGATTAATTATACCAGAGACGGCAATATTATTACTATCAACTGGCAAGCGGTTGCTGGCGCTACAAGTTATGTCGTCTACCGCGACGGGGCGCCAATACCCGTAGGCGGGGCGCTAAGTTATATTGACTACAGCTCTAAAAAAGGCGAGACGCATAGTTATTATGTTGTGGCTGTAGATGCTGTGGGCAATGTCAGCGCACCTTCAAATACTTTGGAAATTTATGTTCCCAAGCCCAAAGTTTCTAGTGTTGCCACTACTGGTGAAGTCCAGGGAACTTCAACTGGAACAACAGAAAAAACAGAACAAGTGTCTCCCTCACCTTCGCCATCTCCAAGCGGTGAAGTAAAAGCAAGTGAAAGTTCCAAGCCGGCAGAGACAGCGGAAACAAAAAAGACTAACTGGTCGCTGATTATTGCTATAATAATCGCTGCCGCGATTGTTATCGCTGGAGTTCTTTACTGGTGGTATGCGAGGGAAGAAGAGGATGAAATCTGATGAACATTAAATGCGAACCCGATGCGAATTACGATGCGAATTTATGCGAATATTGGCATAAATTTGTCCCGATGCGCGATGCGATGCGGGATCCCGAACTTTACGTCGTGACATATTAATTAGCATGAGATATAAATAACAAATATCAGGATAGGTCGAGCCTGATAAATAAAAGCAGATAAGAAAGGAATAATAATATGAAAATTGTAAAAAGTTTAATAGTGATTGTGGCAGTTGCCGCTTTGGCTGCTGGCGCCACAACTGCAATCTTTACTTCACAGGCAACTCTTAATGACAACACTTTTGCCACTGGTATTTTGGACATTAGAATAAATGGCTCACATTCTGCACCGGGACTCGTTTTTGGTAACGCTGCGCCGGGAGATTCAACAACCAAAGTATTTACATTGGCAAACTGGAATGCAGCAAACTTCGGTGGAACAAGTACTTTGCCAGCTAAAGAATTAGCTGTTTCAGCTCCCCGTGATGGTGGTGATGTGGGTTTGTATGATGCATTAGTAGTAGATCTTTATGCTAATGCAGGTTGGGGTGGTTGTTCCAATCCGGGTGTAGTTTTTGTCGCTGGTAAGGGATGTAGGGTCTACCATGGTGGTTTGAGCGGTTTAGATGGTTCCACACCAACCGATATTTTGCATTATACCCAATGGGGAGCCCATGCGTCATTAGCCCCAGGTAATTCTTTTACAATGACGATGGACGTTATGCTTCCAGTCGGAGCTGATAGCTCGCTTATGGGTCAAACTGCAGTTTTTGATCTAGTTGTAGATGCATACAATCCTCACAGATAAAGAATAGACTTTGAGATTGCCCCGATACTCGGGGCAATCGATTAAGTTTATTATGAAAATAGAAAAAATCGGCAAAATTATTTATACGGTGCTCTTCATCATCGTTATAATTTTTGCTCTTCTCATAATTATTTCAGCCATCCCTTTTCCTAAAGGTTTGAGAATATACATTGTCAGATCAGGTTCAATGGCGCCCACCCTTAAAGCAGGAGATTTGATTTTTTCTAAAAAACAAGATACTTATTCAGTCGGCGATATTGTTACTTATATTCCCCGAGGCGAGAGCAAAAATATTGAATCTATAACTCACCGCATTGTTGACACAAAAGACAGCAACTTTATTACTAAAGGTGACGCTAACCCGTCGGAAGATTCAGAATCTGTAACTCCGAAACAAGTTAAGGGTCGATATGTTTTTCGCGTTCCTTCTTTCGGTTATGTTGTTGCTTTTGCCAAAACGACTCCA
>JAPLVI010000021.1 GCA_026397195.1 Candidatus Berkelbacteria bacterium
AGGCAACCTTGAAAGAGCTTTTTGACGCAGGAGAAATTAAATCTGACAATCAAAAATATTATTTGCCTGGATATCGTATTTCTTTACTCGCTAGTAGCATAAAGAATTACAGACCCAAAGTTAAAGTAAAGGAGTAATAAAATGGACTTAGAAAGTAGAATTAAAATCCTTGAAGATAAAGTATCTCTTCTTGAAAAAAAAGCTGAAATTATTGTGAGTCAAGAATCTAATGAGAAAAATAAGGAAATGTCGCCTCGCGAGTTTTTAAATTCATATCAACCCAGTAATGATGTAGACAGAGTAATTTTGTTCGGTTACTACCTCGAGAATTATCAAAATGAGGATTGTTTTAATATTGATGATTTAAAAAAGACTTTTTACTTGTCCAAGGTTAAATTGCCTCTAAACGTCAATGACAAGATCAACTTGGCAATTAAAAGGGGGCATGCAATGGAGGCTTCTGAGAAAAAAAATGACAAAAAAGCTTGGATTTTAACTGGAAATGGTGAAACATATATAAGTAGCCTTAAAAAAGAAAAAAATAACACACCTTCCGTGTTGGATATGAAATAAGAAGTGTGGGAGAAAAAGGAGAGAGCTATGGATTTTTACAAATCAACCAAACAAAAAATTGCTGGCACGAGTTTTAAAGAAATTAATAAAAGTGCCAAATCTATTTTTAATCGAGTTAAGGCGAGAACCCGCAGGACGCCCTATTTGAGATCAAAGTATTTTAGAAAAGAGAAGGTATTTTTGATCCTGTTTTGGAGCCATCTTTATAAGAAGAACGAAAGGGATAGAGTTAGACGCCTAAGATTTTACGATTGTGCTTTAGATTTGATTATCAATTCTCATCGAGACCCCGAAACAAGAGATAATTTTAAGAAAAAAGATGAACTTCTCCATCGTTTTTATGGGATCTCAACAAAAGGAGAAAAATTTACCGTCCAAATTAAAGAAAACAAAAGAACAAAAAGGAAAGATTTAATATCTATTTATCCTGGATAAATTCAAAATCCTCCGCCAAATTGCAGGGCGAGACCTGCGGCCGAGGATTCTAATATCATAATACATCTTGTACAACTTTTGTCAATGGGGATATTAATAAATTTCCCCCAACCCCAAAACAGGGGCTACCACTAACTTGTTCACTAATTACACTAATGCCCATTTTATCCTCTTGACCATATAGTCCGCCAATCTGCAGATTATGAAACTGATGAGGCAATAGAATATTTAGCAAAAATAAAAATCGGGGATTGCTTAAAGGCCGAATTGACGGCCAATCGGCAACCCACCCGATTTCTACGTCCATTATATATCTTGTACAACTTTTGTCAATGGGGATATAAAATTTTGCTCAAAACATAAACTCCATAATTAAATAAAAAACGAGGCGTTTTGATGGTTGTTGCCATAAGGCACGCCTCATGCCTGATGAGTCTACTCCTTGAGAGCATCGATCTGCTCCGTCACTTCCCGTGCTGCTGCACGTCCTTCGTCGGTCAGATTGACCCCACCCTCGACTGTCTCGACCAAGCCGGCTTGCACCATCGCCTCGGTTGGTGACAGCGGAACGTCCACCTCCTCAAGCGGGATGTTGACCCCCATCTCGGTGGCCGTGGTGTGGAGCAGCCGAAGGAGAGCATGGCCGCACTTGAGGGTGTAGTCGTACGACTCGTCAAGTCCTACCTGGAGTTCGTAAACGATCTCGTCAGTCAGGAGTTGAGCCAGAGCTACCACGCTCCCTTCATCGAGTGGCCACTTCATGGTCTTGTCCCACCCGCCTCCAGCGCCACGTTGCAGCTCGTCGAATGTGAATCCCGCCCCTCGCAAGACAGGGTCATCTGGGCCATTGAGGGCTTCTCTCATCACAGCTATCAGATCGCCGAGCGTCTTCCCTCCTGCGATTGCCGTCTCTTCCGGGGTATCTTCGGGCACGGTTCTGCCCTCCTTGTCTTGAGGTTCACGCAGAATCTTAACTTGTTTATATCATACTAATAATTAGTTAGCAATAAATA
>JAPLVI010000108.1 GCA_026397195.1 Candidatus Berkelbacteria bacterium
AGGCCAGTGGTGGTCGTCTTGCCCGTTTTCCACATCAGCTCGGTGTTGTCGCTGAAGTAGATATTCGGGCCGCCGTTGAGCGGGACGTATTGAGCCTGGTAGCTCTGGAACTTGCCGCCGAAGAGGTCGGCATTGACGGTCAGCCAGGGCATGGCGAAGACGTCATCCGTAGCCGGCCATATGACGCCGTAGCCATAGAGGTCCACGTTGAAGTGGTCGCCCTTGACCACCTGTGTGATCTTGGTGCCGAATTCCAGATCGAGGGTGTCGTCGTCGTTGACGCTGAACGCCCAGAACTCCCAATCGTTGAGCACCGGCATGTCGTTGCCGAACAGCGCAACCGTCTAATATGACTCACCACCGACGGTGCTGTCCAGCCGCCACAAGGCGCCGGTGACGTCCTGGGCGACGGCGACGGAGGCGACGATCAGAACGGCGATGCAGGCATACACGGACTTCATAGTGGGGCTTCCCTTTCTCGGGTGCAGTCTCTTTGTCTCGAATTCTTTTTCATTATGTCATAAGATACTTCAATTGTCAATAATAAGGGGGGAATTCTTTATTGCTTATAAGGTTAAAACTGATATAATGACATTGATAAACAGACTATTTATGCGCAAAAATTTTATCAGGAAAAAAGAAGATTTTGAGTGCCTTAATTGCGGTCAAAAAATAAAAGGCTCGGGCTATACCAACCACTGCCCGACTTGTTTGTATTCCAAGCATGTTGACTTAGTGCCCGGAGACAGAAAGAATACTTGCAGCGGCTTAATGAAGCCGGTTGGCGTTGAGAAAAAAGGCGAGGAATATATTATTTTGCACCGATGTATGGAATGTGGGGCAGAAAAGAAAAACAGAGCCGCAAAAGATGACAACTTTGATATTTTAATCAGAATATCCAAAAATAGCTGAAAAGTGGTAAAATAATGGAAAGGAGACAGCATGGAACTCACCAACGAACAAGAACAAAAGAAGAGAAAAACAATGTTAATTGCAGAAGGGATTGCCCTTGCTTTGATGATTATTGGGCTAATTATTTTGGGTTACTTTACTTATCGTTTTTATGCTCCTAAACCCGGGGCAACAACAAGCCCTGTTGCGACTCCGCGCCCCAGCGCCAGCAAGAGCTCGAGTCCGTCTGCCTCAAGCTGCGCTTCAACCCTGACCAGCACTGATAAGAATAACATAGGTCTTTGGAAGACTTATACCAACTCCAAATATAATTATTCTTTCAAATACCCACAGACATGGGTAGCGGGTGATGGAAGCTCCAACGACGAAGTTATTCTAAAAGATAATGAGATAATTGCTACATTCTATTTCAAGGCAGCGACCCTTTCGATTGCAGGGGATTATACCCTTTCCAAAGAAGAGGATGTAACTGTTGCCTGTGTTGATACTGTAAAGAAGAGTTATAGTGGCAATGAACCAGGCGGAGAAGATTCCCGCATAATGTCGACTAAATTCACAAAAAATGGCCAGGAATTCGATGTTGAGCTAAGATACACAGATCGCGGCGCTTCAATCATGGGAGATATTATTGAAGCTTATGATTTGATATTAAAAACGGTTGAATTCAGATGAACTGTCACGGCTTTAAAGCCGTGACATCCTCGGCCTGACGCCTCGGACAGTTCGTCATTTCCTCCGCTCGCCCCGGCTCGCTGCGGGCTGGCTTGTATCCCACCAATGACGAGAATATCAAGCCAGAAATGATAATTCTAACTATCCACTTCAGTTATTATTATTTTTTGGGTATAATAGAACCAAATTAAAATATTAATTTAGGAGATTAAAATTTGGAGGTTTTATGGCACAAATGGACTATATCGACCCCCAAGAGCTGGTCGATAAAAATATTTTTGAACTCTTGGATTTAAAAGATGCTCCCGAGGATAAAAAGAAAGAAATTATGGACAACATGATGCAGACGGTCCAGAATCGGGTTTTATCGCGTATCCTTGATGCCCTTTCTGATGAGGATTTAAAAGAATTTGATAAATTGACGGCGGAAAATAAAACAGAAGAAATTAATAAATTTCTTGATGGAAAAGGAGTTAATCTGGCACAGATTTCGGCTGAAGAGGCATTGAATTACAAAACAGAAATTATCAATCAAATGGCCGCTCGGGACGAGAAAACAGCCAAGCAATAGCAATTAAATTATTAATATGCCTGAAAGAGGACCAAGAGATACAAGCACAGGGGGAGGCGGTGGAGCGCCCGGAGAAGACCATGGGCCGGAATCCGGAGCCGAAGGAACTCCTACTGGAAGCGAACCGACAAGAGATGAAAGTGCAGCCGGAGGAACAGAGGAGAGAGCCGAAGAACCTAGGGAAGAAACACCCCCTGAAGAGACCCCCGCACCAGCAAGAGAAACGACCCCCGAAGCAGAAACCGGAGAAAGAATTGACTGGTTGGACAAAGTTGCCACTGAAACAAAAGAACGGGAAGATGCTTTTTATAAAGAAAAATATGGTGGACGGTGGGGCCAACTTAAGAAATGGTTAAATGAAACCGATGCGGGCAAGGCGGTTAAAATTGGAACTAAGATTGTTGCTGCTACGGTAGCTGGCATCACCGCGGCTACTTTAACTGGAGGTACCGGGCTTTTGCTCGCTCCGGCGCTTTATGGTTTAGGTATGAAGTCTCTCGTTGACGGAGGTATTGAAGCAGTATCCTATCTTCTAAAAGGACGTAATTTGCGCATTGCCATTCAAGGCGCCAGACACGACATGAGAGAATCAATGGAAGAAAGATTCGGTGAATTAAAGAGAACGCGCGAAGCCGGCGAAATAGATGAAGCAACCTTTGCCGAAAGAGTAGCTGGTTTGACTAAAGAAATAGCTCAAAAAGAGAAAGAAGTTATCCAAAAAGAAACGGATAGGATGAAATGGGAGAAAAAAGAAGCGATGGTTCGGGCGATTGCCAGCACGGTGGCTTCTGTTGGGGTAATGTGTTTCACCGGCATTCCTTTGGGGGTGCAGAATTTTAATGCCCCCGAGGCCTCACATGCGGTTAGGTTTACTTGGCGCGGATTTGAATTTATTTATAATTCCAGTGAAACTATGGCCAAAACGGTTCATGGTTTAGCTTTCGGATTGAAAACACACGCCTTAGGTTCATTTGGTTCCGCGGCCAATGCATTGGGAGCCTATGTTGGTTTAGGCGCTGCAGCGGTTGGTATGTTTGCCACAACGGCGGCTCAATTGCGCGCCGCTAAAACACGCGGAGAAATTCCATCTGGTGACCCTAGAGATATCTCTGGAGCAGGGGAGTACGGGGGAAGAGCAAGAAGACCAGAAGCAAGAAGACCAGGAGGCGGAGGCCCCCATAGACCTACCGGCGGGCCAGGGAGAACAGGCCATGCGCCAGGAGGCACACCGGGAGCGGAAGTTGAAGGCGCACCGCCGCCCGCAGCAGGAGGAGCCGCCCGGGAAGGAGCTACTGAGGGAGAAGGCGCTGGAGCAAGGGGTGGTGAAGGTGGAGAAGGGGGTGCCGCGGCAGAGGCGGAAAGAGTGACCCCCGAAGAATTAAGGAGATTTATTGCTGAATCTGGAGACAGGAGGACTGAGTTAATAGGGAGCTTAGAAGATATTGATTCACGACTAAGGGTATTAGATGAAGAACAAAAAAGAATTGAGGACGCTGGAGTAAAAACACCCGAAACAGAAACACGCATAAGAGAGATTGCAGAAGAACGTGCTCGTCTGGAAGAGCAGAAGAAAAATATAAAGACTGAAATAGACCGACTCGACGAAATTGAAAGGACTTCTAAGGCAATTAGTGCAGATGCTGATCATCTCATAACTGTCGAAGGAGAATATTACACCCTAGACAGTAAAGAAACAAAAACCGAGGAAGACCGACGACGGATGGAGACACTAACCGAGGAAAGCAAGGGCATCAAAGAAATTAATGAAGGTCGTCGTGAATCTTTGAGGGAAATGGTTAGAGTAATAAAGCGTCGGGCAGCAGCTGGCGGAGAAGGCGGAGGTGAAGGAGCTGGAGGCCCAGCCGAAGAAGATGAGAGTGAGTGGGTATAGTTAATGTGATAAAAATATTTAAAATCCCTGTACTTTTATTGGCAGGGATTTTAATATTAAATTAATCTATATAATATCAGAATAACAATATGAAAGAATCTGATTTCAAACATATACCAGTAATGGCAAAAGAAACAATCGAATTCTTGGCAGTCAAGCCAGACGGTATTTATATTGATACAACCCTGGGTGGCGGCGGTCATGCAGAAAAAATTCTAGTAAAATTAAGTGATAAGGGTAAATTAATTGGTATTGATCAAGACGGAGAGGCGGTTATCGCCGCCAAAAAGAAATTAGCTAAATACCAAAAAAAGACAATCTTTGTCCATGACAATTTTAAAAACCTCGAATTAATTTTAAGTGAACTCAATGTTGATAAAGTTAATGGTATCCTTCTTGATTTAGGTGTTTCGAGCTATCAACTTGATAACCCAGAACGTGGTTTCAGTTTTAAAGAAGATGCTGATGCGATTTTGGATATGAGAATGGACCAGAAGCAAAAATTGTCAGCCTATGAGGTGATTAATAACTACAGCGAAGAAGAATTACGACAAATATTTTTTGAGTTAGGCGAAGAGAAATTTTCAAGGCAGATTGCCAGGGAAATTATGAAGCGCAGGCGCGAAAAAGCAATCAAAACTGTGAATGATTTGATCGGGGTAATTAAGTCAGCTACTCCACCTGGATATCGATTTTCACACCGCCACCACTTTGCCAGCAAAATTTTTCGAGCAATAAGGATAGAAGTTAATCATGAATTAGAAGCCCTGCGTGAAGTTTTGCCCCAAGCAGTTCATAGATTAAATAGAGGCGGGAGATTAGTCGTTATTTCTTTTCATTCACTAGAAGATAGAATTGTTAAACATTTTTTTAGAGAAAAAAAGAATGAAGGAGTTGTCGATATATTAACCAAGAAACTACTGATTCCGACCATGGAAGAAATTGCGTTGAATCCCCGCGCTGAGAGTGCTAAACTGAGGGCAATAGAGAAAATTATCTAAGGAGAAAAAATGTCACACGGCCGAGAATTTACCAGTGAAGAAGCGAAGCAAATTGGTGATAAAATTGGCATTGATTTTAATAAATTCGATTTGGAACAATTCCGTATGGGTTTGTCGGTTGAGTTTGAACACGGTGCTCATGATCCGGAAACAAATGTGACGGGTGACGATTTAAATATGACTGGCAAGATTGCTTGGGCACATCTCAAAGAAATTCCTGATTATTATTCACGGTTAGAAAAAATGGAAAAAGAAGCCGGGAGTTAAAATGCTTGAAAAAATTAAAAATGCGAGCGCTAAAAAAAGGCGTATAATGATAATCGGTTTGGTTGGGGGCGTAATTTTAATCATTATACTTTTGCGGATTTTAGGTTCGGAAGACACCTGGATTTGCCAGGATGGCAAGTGGATCAAACACGGCCAACCCAAAGGTCCAATGCCAACTGAGATTTGTCCCAGAGACATAAAATAGATTATGAAAATTGCAATTTGTTCGAGTACTTTTTTTGAAAGAGAAATTATAAAAGTGGCAGAGAGATTAAGGGGGATGGGCCATCAAGTAATCACCCCTTTTTTAACTGAAAGAATAATTGGCAAAGAAAGACACGATATTTTAAAAGTTGAAAAAGATTTAATTCGTTATTACTTTGAGAAAATAAAAAAAGTTGATGCAGTTTTAATCACTAACTTTGATAAAAACGGCATTAAAGGTTATATTGGTGGGAATACTTTAATGGAAATGGGTTTTGCTTATGTATTACACAAACCGATTTACCTTTTAAGCAAAGTGCCAGAGCTCTCTTATCGTACGGAAATTAAAGCGATGAAACCGATTATTTTAAAAGGAGATTTAGAAAAAATCTCAATCTTTGAAAATATAAAAGTCTAACCAAGGAGTTTTATGGATGATAAAAAGCATATTGTTGCCATAACAGCACTAATTAAGAACAAGAAAGGCAATAAGTTCTTAATGCTGAAAAGAAATAAAAATGAAGTGGCTTATCCTGGAAAGTGGGCATTACCCGGAGGAAAAGTTGAAAAGGGGGAGATGATTATGGATGTTTTAAAACGAGAAATACTTGAAGAAACCGGACTAGAAATAGAAGAACCGAAACAATTTTTGGGTGATTATACTTTTGTCCGTCCCGATGGGCATAATGTCATTGGTTTTACCTTTGCTGTTAAGGCAAAGTCAAACAACGTAGAAATTAGCCAGGATTTTGAAGATTACCGCTGGGTTGGTCCAAAAGAGCTAAAAAACATTGATTACATTAAAGGGACAGAAAAAGAGGTTGAAGTCGCCTTTGCCTGAAAACAATGTTACAAATATTTATTTATGGATTAATTGCTGGGTTTTCACTTTTCTTCGGTGCCTTGGTGGGCGTAGCTTTTAAGCTCAAGCAAAAAACCGTCGCCCGTTTTATGGCTTTTGGCTCAGGCGTTCTTATTTGCGCGCTTACTTTTGGCTTAATGGAGCAGGCTTTTGGTCATGGAGGATTTGATGCGGTTATTTTAGGATTTTTGGGGGGTGGTGCGGCCTTTATTATTGGTGATTACTTTATTCATCGTTTGGGAGGTCGAAAACATAAAAGTAAACATTTAATTCATAATGAAAATGAGACGACTGGCCAAGCGATAACTTTGGGAGCAATTTTAGATGGTGTTCCTGAAACGATTGCTTTGGGTATTGCTGTATTTAGCGGTCATGGCACTGGGTTATTAATATTAACGGCAATTATTCTTTCTAACTTACCTGAAGGAATGTCCTCAATCACCGGCTTGAGACGTGAAGGTTTAAGCAAAGGGAAAATATATTGGATGTGGATTATTGTCGCGGGCGTATTGACCATTATTGCTGTTCTCTCCTTTGCCTTTTTGCATGATATCAATTTAAATACCATTGGTATCCTAGAAGCCTTTGCCGCCGGCGCAATTTTGGCCATGCTTGCCGATACGATGATGCCCGAAGCTTATGAAGAGGGTGGGTTTAGCATTGGTATATTAACAGTCATTGGGTTCTTGGTTGCTTTTATTCTCTCGAGATTTAAATAATTTTAATTATTTTAATATTTTTTTAATATAATTATTTTATGTCCCTTTTATTGACTAAAATACTTTACAGTATTAAAGTGACAATATATGACAAGAAAATTTACTTACGGCAAAGAATTTAGTATTAACGAGGCTAAAAATTTTATTAAACTTATAGATAAACTTAATGATTGGAATAAGATTGAACTAATCTTTTCTGATTTGTTAAGTCCTCAAGAAGCAGAAGAGATAAATCGTCGCTTGGAAGCGTCATTTTTATTATTGAAAGGCAAAACATTTAAGGAAATTAGCGAGAGACTAGGTATGAGCGAACCGACCATCCAAAAAATTCACAGTAAATTAAAATATGGTAGGGGTGGCTATATTTTGGCGGCAGAAACTATCGGAATTATAAAAATAAAAGATAAAAAAACCTCAGATAATTATCTGCACCCCATGGATCATTATTTGAAAGTAAGATTGGCAAAAGGGAAATAATATACTTTAAATACTTTACAGTATTAAAGTGGAGACATTAAATAAAATAGCATTATGGCAAAAATGAAAGTATTTGAGATAATTGCTGACTCAAGTTTGTCCGGTGCGCCTTTGCATCTTTGGACTCTTTTAAAAAAAATAGACAAAAGTCAATTTTCAATTACTCTTATTTGCCCCTGTGGTTGGCTGGCAGATGAAGCAGAAAAGTTGGGCATTATAACCGTTAAAATTCCTTTTAAAGGATTTACGGACTATTCCTCAATTGCTAAATTAAAAAAAGAAATAGAGAGATTAAATCCTGATATTATACATCTGCATGGAATTCGAGCAGGATGGCTTGGAGTTTTGGCAGCTCGTCGTTTAAAGAATAGAATTATCTACACTGAACATTTATACACCAAAACCTACCATCTTGAGAGTCGTCTCAGAGAATGGGCGCAGCTTAGAGGTCTTTCTTATATTCTTAAGAATGTAAGAACAATATTGACACCGTCAAATGCAGTTAAAGAGTTTCTGGCGGATAAATTCGGAATTAATAAACGCAAAATTATTGTTGTTTATAATGGTTTAGAAGATGTACAGATAGATAGAATAAAGGAAGAGGAAAAGATTGGTTTTATTGGTTCGCTAAATATCCAAAAAGGGGTTGACGATTTAACCAAGGCTTTTAGTCGGGTAAAAAAAGCTCATCCGGAAATTTCTCTAGAAATAATTGGTGATGGTCCGCTAAAAAGAGAATTAAAAGAAAAAGCTAGAAAGATATCAAATAAAATATATTTCTTGGGCACGAAAAAAGATTTCTGGAAGTATATCAATCGTTGGAAAATGGTGATAATGCCTTCTCACTCTGAATCCTTTGGCCAAACCGCCCTTGGTGCGGCTATTCTTAGAAAACCAGTCGTGGCGACGGATGTTGGTGGCCTGCCTGAAGTGGTGAAAGATCATAAAACTGGTCTTTTAGTCAAAGCTTGCAACCCCAAATCTTTAGCCCAAGCAATTAATTATCTACTTGAGCATGAAAATGAAGCTAAAGAAATGGGAGAGAGGGGGAGGCTAAGATACGAAAAATTATTTACAGCGGAAAAAATGGTCAATAGAACGGAGGAAATATACCAAAGACTTGGAGTTTATGAGTTTAATAAAATTTAAAAACAGGCTTCTTGATCTTAATTTTTTACGCAAGGCATTGGGTTTTAGCTTTTTGGCAAAAAAATATTCTGCCGGTTTAAGGCTCAAAATTTCAGATAAAACAAAATCGGGCAGAGTGCTTATTCTTGCTCCTCATCCCGATGATGAAGTATTTGGATGCGGGGGAGCAATTATCAAACATGTTTCGGTAAGAGATCCAATTAAAATTGTTTATTTAACTGATTGTAAGAATATTTTTAGAACCAGAAGGAAAGAAGCGAAAAAAGCAGCCAAGATTATGGGAGTTAAAGATTTAGAGTTCTTAAGTTATAAAGATGGAGAGCTTGTGGCTGGTCAAAAAGAAACAAAAGAGATATCGGCAATTATCTTAAAGTTTAAGCCTGATATTATTTATGCTCCTTACTTTTTTGATTCACACCCCGATCACCAGGCGACGGCAGAAATATTATGGCAAGCGATTAAAAAAATTAAATTTGATGGAGCCATTTGGTCTTATGAAATTTGGACACCGCTACTTTGCAATCGTATAATAAAGATAGATAACATTTTTGGGCAAAAAGTCCAGGCGATTAAAGCTTATAAGTCGCAACTTCAGGATAGGGGATACCTTCGGGCAATTAAAGGTATAAATTCTTATCGCGCGGGGATGTTTGGAAAGGGGAATTACTCTGAGGCATATTTTGCTGTCAGAGCAGGAC
>JAPLVI010000066.1 GCA_026397195.1 Candidatus Berkelbacteria bacterium
CTTAAATTGTGTTTTATAAAATAATCAAACTCGTTAAGATAAATATTGGCAAAAAGTTGGCTCGTCAAATTGCCGATGGGCAGACCGCGCCTTGACTCTCTCTCTCTCTCTCTCTCTCTCTCTCGAATTGTTTCGCCACAGGAAAAGATTCAATAATTTCTTTCACAAGCCAAACTATATTCTCATCTTTGATTCTTTTTTGGATAATTGAGAACAAAATTTCATGGTCAACAGAACCAAAAAACTTTTTAATATCGCATTTCAAGGCAAAACAGCACTTGCGGTTATTTTTACTCACTCTGTTAAGCATTTTTGCCAAAGAATTAATTCCCTTGTGTGTACCTTTGCCAATCTGGCAAGAAAATGAATGGGAAATAAAAGTTTTTTCAAATAAAGGATTTAAAATCCTGAAAACTGCGTGATGCAAAATTCTATCTCGAACGGTTGCTTTGTCGATTTTGCGCTGTTTGGGGTCACAAATATAAAACGAGGTATAGACACCGTGTTTATATCTGTGATACTTTAGGTCGCGGTAAAGATTAAAGATATTGGCTTCTAAATTCCATTCAAAAGCTAAAACATCTTTTTTCTTTTGTTTGTCTTTTTTAAATTCCTCGAAAGCTAAAAACAAATTTTCAAGAGAAATTATTTTTTTAAATATATCATTATAAATTTTCATAAGAAAGGATTTTTATGCAGGAATTTGACATACCCATCTTTAAAAAAGCTTATGAGCTTTACAAAAATTTTCATCTCATCAGAAGCAGTGTTTCCAAGCAGGACAGATATACCATCTTTCTGCGCGCCGAAAACATTATGCTTGATGTCTTGGAGGGAATTCTAGAAGCGAGCCAAATGGCAAAAAGTGAGAAATTGCCCATCTTGGAAAAAACGAGCGTAAAACTTAATTTTCTGCGCGTTTTCTTGCGTTTAATGAAAGATGTCAAATCGATTGACATTAAAAAATACGCTCTGATGGAAGAAGGCGTTGATGAGATTGGCCGGATGCTCGGCGGTTGGATTCGTTCCACTAAAGAAAATTAAAGAAACTTGAATTGGATAGAGAAAGAAGTTCCGCGAGAGGACAACAGCGAGGTTGTCGTTGGGATTGTCGTCCCAGTTGTTGTTGACGTTGAAGCCGTGATGGTCGGAGTTGCCCACGTAGACGTGGTTGCCATTGGCGGTCTGGATAATTTGTCTGCTTTCATCCGAGACACCAGAAATCGAGCTTTGCTTCCAGCTCTTTTAGTGTAAAGGGCTGGATTATACGCTCTTTTTCCTGAATTTTATTTGGCAGCATCCCGACAGAGCGTCGGGAACCTGCGCTAAAAACAGACAAGAAGTCCAATCTCTATCTTTGTTCGCGCTCTTTCGACATCCGTGGACATCGGAATTCCGGCGAATCAAGTTGAGATGCCCCACAGGGTTAAGCCGTAGCCGAACCAATATTTACAAGGCGTAAGTAATATATACTATTTTATTTAAAAAAGAAAGCCTCGCGACTGCGGCCGCCACAGGGGCGAACGAGCGCGAGGCTCAAAGACTCGATAGGGACAAGAACGGCAAGGCCGCAAGGGTTACGCGGCCTTCCGCGAGAGGACAACAGCGAGGCGGTCGCAGGGAACGCCGCCCCAGTAGATGCTGACGAAGAAGCCGCGATGGCCGGAGGAGCCCACGCAGACGCGGCCGCCATTGGCGGACTGGAGTTTCCCCCAGTGGTACCAGTCCGGCAGGAGATACTCCTTGCCGTTGAGCTGGTAGCTGGAGAAACAGATCTCCGTTACCGCCTGCTCCTCGGCGCGCTCGAACTGATTGCCGAGCTCGGCGATCTTCTCTTCTTGCACATCCCAGTGCAGGTTCGCGAACATCTTGGCGAAGTTGTAGAGCCGATAGCCCGGCTCGACCGTCTTGATGGCCCAGAAGTCCTGCTGGCTCTCAAGCCACCACTTGACGTCCGGGTTGAAGCAGGGCGGCTTCTTGCGGTTCCACCCTCTGATCTCTTGCTGCTGTCGCAGCGATAGACCCAGAGCGTAGGCCAGCCGCCAGTCAGCCGTTCCCTGCGCGTTCGCCTCGGCGCACTCGCGGAGTACGTCCTCGGAGAACGGCATCACCGGCTCAGCCTCAGGCAGCCCCGCATTCCATGCGCAGATGACATTGCGGAACCCGAGTACCTTGCCAGTGCCGAGGATCCCGAGCGCTACCTGCTCGACGTCGGTCAAAGCCATGGACGGGGTTTCCCCCATCAGTAACGCCTGAAGTCGACCGTGAGTAATCCGTCCCGACTCGATCTGGGCGAAGAACTCCTTGAGCTGGGCAGGGTCTGGTGCGTCCGGTCCCCAGCCAGCGGCATGCGAGCGTTCCATCTCGCACACCTCCCTCGTTTAGTCCCCGCTGCCTGAAGGCAGATTTGTCTCTAGGACAAACATTTTACCTACTATTTTAACCATAATAGCCAAAACGCTTATCCTAATATATGGTTTAAAAGGGTTATGAAAAGATTTGCCATATTGTATCATACAATATGGATTATGTCAAATTAGCACGTTTTTCTATATATTTTACAATCTCTCTCGCCACATTGATACCAGTGGCTTTTTCGAATCCTTCAAACTGCGGCGCACGATTGGATTCTAAAATATAAGGTCTGTTTTTTGAATCTATCATTATATCAACGCCGGCAAATTCATTGCCCGAAGCTTTGGCGGCAGAAATAGCAAGACTGATTATTTTTTTATTCAGCGGGTAAACTTCAGCCGTGCCACCTTGAGCCACATTAGAACGAAAATCACCTTTTTTAGCCGTGCGCTTCATCGCCCCGAGCGTCTTATTACCTAAAACTAAAACTCTAATGTCAAAATTGGACGGAATATATTGCTGGAGAAATAAAAGTGATAAATCTTCATTTTTAATGATTCTTTTTAATTCTTTATAATTTTTGGCAAGCATCACGCCCCGACCCTTGGAAGACATCTGCTTTTTGACAATTAAAGGGAAACCTAAAATTTTGGCTTGCGTTTTAACATCTGTCATGTTGAGCGGCTGGATTGTTATTGGAATAGGCAGACCGGCTTTATTAAATTTAATTGAGGAAGAAACTTTAGAAGTAATATATCTGCCCGTCGCC
>JAPLVI010000032.1 GCA_026397195.1 Candidatus Berkelbacteria bacterium
GGCCAAAACTGGGAGTCTTTAAAGGGTTATTTTCACGGCGCTGACTATATAATTGTCGCTTTGATTATAATCGGAATAGCTTGGTGGATTTGGCGGCATTTAAAAAATAGAAAAAAATATGTTCAAAAAGAAAATTCTTAAAAATGGTTTGCGGCTAGTAGAAGTGCCGATGCAGGGCGTAGATACGGCGACGTCGCTGGTGATATTTGGCGTTGGGTCTCGCCATGAAAATAAGAAGAATAACGGCATCTCACATTTAATTGAGCATCTCGCTTTTAAGGGGACAAAAAAGAGACCCAAAGCTTTCTCTATCGCTAAAGACTTTGATTCGATTGGCGCTGATTACAATGCTTTTACTTCCGAAGAATACACTGGTTATTTTATAAAGAGCAGGTCAGCTCATCTGGAAAAAGGTCTCGAACTTCTGTCTGATATGGTTCTTAATTCTCTAATGCGCGAGAAGAATATTGCCGAGGAGCAGAAAGTCATTGTCGAGGAGATAAGGATGAAGCATGACACCCCGATTAGATATGCGGACATGATAATTGAAAATCTGCTTTATCAAGGTAATCCTCTTGGTTATCCCATTGCTGGCACCGAAGTATCAGTTAAGGGGATAAAAAGAGGCGATATTTTATCTTTTTGCGGAGAATATTATCATTCAAGGAATTCTGTTTTGGTGGTGGCAGGGAAACTACCAAAAGATGTCGATAATTTAGCCTTAAAATATTTTCCTTTTTCTGGTCGAATCAATGAACCAAAAAAACCCGAGCCATTTATCGAAAAAAGCAAAGCAAAAATATTAATAGACCAAAGGAAAACCAAACAATCGCATCTCCGCCTGGCATCATTTGGGCTTAATCTGGACGACAAAGATCAATACATCTATGAAGTTTTGGGCGCAATTTTAGGCGGTTCAATGTCCTCTAGGTTATTTAGAGAAATCAGAGAAAAAAGGTCGCTGGCTTATTATATTAACGCCGATGCCGGCTCATATACCGATACGGGAGGTTTTATCGTTAGAGCGGGCGTCAACACCGCGCGACTCGAAGAATCAATCAAGGTTATAATGGATGAACTTTATAAAACCACCAAAGCCATCAATGACGAAGAAGTGAGCCGCGCCAAGGAGATTTTAAAAGGAGCCATGGCTTTGGAAAAAGAGGACAGTTATGAGCTGGCTTGGCTCTTTGGACACCAAGAATTATTACAAAAAGAAACTCTAAATTATGAACAAATAATCAAAAAGATTGATTCGACTGATATATCTGATATAAAGAGAGTGGCTAAGAAAATTTTTGGCAACGAATTTTACCTTGCTTTAGTCGGTCAAGGTAAAGAAGAGAAATTATTAAAATTGATAGGAGGCCAGTAAATGAGATTCAAACATCCAAAAGGGGAAAGAACAGTTGTTCTTGTTAAACCAGATGGAGTAAAGAGGGGTTTAATTGGCGAAATAATAAAAAGGTTCGAACAGCGTGGATTAAAAATTATTGCTCTTAAGATGGTATACCCCACAAAAGAGCATGCTGCGGCTCATTATTCTGGTTCGCGTGAATGGCTTGAAGGAATGGGCAAGAAAACAATAGAAAATTTTAAGACATATGGCTGGGATGTCAAAAAATTAATGGGCACCGATGATCCTTATAAAATCGGCAAACAATTCCAAAAATGGAATATTGCCTACCTTTCTAGCGGGCCAGTTGTGGCGATGATTGTTGAAGGGATGCACGCAATTTCAACTATCAGGAAAATTGTTGGTTTTACTTTACCTATTAGTGCAGAACCAGGTACAATCCGCGGCGACTTTTCGGTCGATTCCAATACAGCATCCAATTTAGACAAACGTCCGGTTAAAAACCTTGTCCATGCCTCGGGCGATGAGTCTGAAGCTAAACACGAGATTGAACACTGGTTTTCTCCCGAAGAGATATGCGATTATTCCCGTTCAGATGAAGATGTAATGTTTTAAGGAAAGGATGATATGGCCCAAAAAATGGATTTACATGTCGTTTCAGCGACGGCAATCATTTTTAAAAATAGTAAAGTTCTAATAGCGCAGCGGCATAAAAACGAGAAAGTTTGGCCCTCTTTTTGGACTGTGCCCGGTGGAAAAATAGAATACGACGACTATAAAAATATGCCCAAAAACAAAGAAGGTCTTTGGTATAATGCGATTGAATTAAGCTTGCGCCGAGAAGTTAAGGAAGAGGTTGGACTCGAAATTAAAAATATCGATTATGTCTGTGATATGACCTTTTTACGACCTGATGGCAATCCAGGCATTATTTTAAGCTTTATGGCCGATTGGAAAAAAGGGAAGGTTAAACTTTGTTCTGAGCTTGAAAATTTCAAATGGGTAGACCTCAAAGAAGCAAAAAATTACCAATTAATTGATGGAATTTACGGTGAAATTGTGCTCGCTTATAAACTTAAAGCAGGTAAAAGAGCAAGTCGTCTAATCTACGCCTAATTTATATTTATGCTTGATCCCAAACCATATATTTTGCCATTTATTCTTGCTTTGGGTTTGTCATTAATTTTTACTCCAATAGTTAAATTAATTGCCAAGAAGCTTGGTTTTGTTGATATTCCCAATGAGCGTAAAATCCATAAAAGAATAATTGCGCGAATGGGAGGGGTGGCAATATTTTTGAGTTTTATTATTGTCACTCTTATTTTCTTTTTTTTAAAAAAAGATTTTTTTGTTTTCGCCCCCTGGCATGAATATAATCTCTCGGTTAAGTTTACGGGCATTATTATTGGTGCTTTAATCCTCGTTATTGTGGGATTAATTGATGACAAAAAGACCCTCTCTCCCTGGATAAAGCTAATTTGCCAAATTATAGCTGCCCTAATCGTCATAATTTCTGGCACAAGAATTGAATATATTAATAATCCTTTGGGCGGGTTTATTAATTTTGACCTATGGCGTTTCAATTTAGGAGGTGGATTATCTATTTCGCCTCTCTCAGATATAATTTCATTGGTTTGGATAGTGGGCATAATAAACGTCATTAATTTTCTCGATGGCTTAGACGGTCTTGCGGCCGGTGTTTCGTTTTTTGCTTCAATATCTATATTTTTCATTTCTTTGCTTTTAACAGTCTATCAGCCGGCGACCGCTTTTCTGGCAATAGTTTTGGCAGGGGCAATACTCGGTTTCTTACCATATAATTTCAATCCCGCCAAATATTTATGGGCGATTCTGGTAGTCTCTTTTTGGGGTATGCCTTAGCTATTCTCTCGATTATTTCCGGTGCCAAGATGGCAACTGCGCTGTTAGTTTTAGGATTTCCCATTATTGATGGATTATGGGTTGTAGCGAGAAGGGTAGCGAGGGGCGAATCACCTTTTAAACCAGACAAGAGTCATCTTCATCATCGCCTGCTTGAGGCAGGCTTCTCCGTTAGAAGTGCAGTTATTTTTCTGTGGCTAATATCTTTAATTTTTGGAGTTTTAGGAATTATTTCCACGACTTATGGTAAAATGGTGGCAATAATTTTATTACTAGTAATAATGATTAGCGTTTATTTGATTCTATTTTATATAGAAAGGAGGAGAGAATGTCTAAACGAGCCATAAGGTTAATCTTTATTATTATCATTATTGTTTTTGCTTTGGGCATGGTTATTCCATTCTTTCTAAGATGAATCCTATGAATAAAAGGGTGGCCGAAGAATCTGACGAAGAAATCATTGAGGAAGTAAGACAACATCCAATTATGCTTGCTGGTCCTATGTTTAAGGTATTTGTTGGTTTTGTCATTGTTGTTTTCATTTTTCTTATTTTTAACGCAAGCTTTGTTTTTTCCCTGGCCTTTTTCGCTTGGGTAATTTTTGGCGGTATTTACACTTTTTACCACTACTTCATTTGGAGAAAAGACAAATATATTTTGACTAATTCAAGAATAATTATTAAAGAACAAAAAACCTTTTTTTCCAAGCAAGTAAGTGAAGCTAAGCTTGAAGATATTACTGATGTTACCTATAAAGTAAAAGGATTTTGGGCAACTATTTTTAATTATGGGACGGTCAGAGCTGAGACAGCCTCATCCGATCCATTGAAACTTAAAAATGTAGCTCATCCGCATAAAATTCAAAATCTTATGCTAGATTTGCGGGATAGATATTTAGAAGCAACCAATAAAGAAATGACCGCACGAGAACTCTTAAATCATCTCGAAGAGACGAAAGATATCAAAAAAGATAACGAAAGTGGCGTTTAAGCCTTTTTCGAAACCTTAACAAATACTTTCATTCTTGAATTACCAACTGATCCTGTTCTTTTACGATAAAAAGAGACTATTCCTTTAGTTTTAGCGTATAAGGTATAATCTTTACCCTTTTCAACATTTTGACCTGGATGATATTTAGTACCTTTTTGACGAATTATAATGGCGCCAGGCAAAGCGAGTTCGCCGGCAAATAATTTGACTCCTAGACGCTTGGCAATCGAATCGCGACCTAGGGCAGTTGAACCTTGTGATTTCTTATGGGCCATATACGAAGATATTAGCTAAAAAACAATAATATCTTATATTAGAAGAGGTGGTAAGTCAAGAGAGGAGAGTATTACGAATTTGTGCTACAATGAAAACGAGGGGCATTAAGTCTTAATTTTTTGTGTTGTAAAAATGAGTAAATTTGTTCATCTCCACGTTCACACTGAATATTCTCTTTTAGATGGTCTATCAAAGATCGATGATTTAATATTCAAGGCAAAAGAGGACGGCATGGAGGCGATTGCCATCACCGACCATGGAGCGATGTACGGGGTAATTGAGTTTTACAAAAAATGCAAGGAAAATGATATTAAGCCAATTATCGGTGTTGAAATGTATATTGCTCCGAGAAAGATGTCGGACAAAACACCAAGGATTGATACGAGCCCCTATCATCTGACATTACTCGCAAAGGATGATGTTGGTTATAAAAATTTAATGAAACTTGTAACCATCGCCCATCTAGAAGGTTATTATTATAAACCCAGAGTCGACCGAAAAACACTAAAAAAGTATGTTAAAGGTTTGATTTGTATGTCTGGGTGTCTGCAAGGTGAGATTCCAAGGATTATTCTCTCGGGAAATTTAAAAAAAGCAAAAAAACGGATCGCCTTCTATAAAAAGATATTCGGTGATGAAAATTTTTATCTTGAAATACAACCCCATCAAAATATTCCTGATCAGAAAAAAGCAAATAATGCTATGATTAAACTTTCACAAGAAACTCAAACCCCGCTTGTTATCACCAAGGATGCCCATTATCTTAATAAAGACGATAAAGAAGCGCATGAAATACAACTTTGCATCCAAACTGGTAAAACTATTCTCGATGAAAAACGAATGAGTATGGCCGATGAGGATTTTGATTTCTCAACCACAGAAGAGATGGCAGATCTTTCTAAGAATCTTCCAAAAGAGGCATTTGAGAATACAGTTTCGATTGCCAATAGCTGCAATTTGGAAATCAAGCTTGGTGAGCCAAAATTTCCTCATTTTGAGGTACCAGGAGGTTACACTCCTTCATCATATCTTAAAAAACTGTGTTATGAAGGATATGCTTGGCGTTACCTAGGTGTGGAACGAGGTGTAGCTGATGAGATGAAACCCAAAGAAATTGCCCTTAAAGTGGATAAAGAAAAGAAGGAAAGACTAGATTATGAACTCTCCATTATTAATCAATGCAAATTCGCTTCATATTTCTTAATTGTGGCAGATTTTGTCCGTTTCGCTGCCGATAATGGCATCTTGGTTGGACCAGGGAGAGGCAGTGCTGCTGGTTCCTTTGCTGCTTATCTTTTGGGCATTACTGGCATTGATCCCTTAGAGCTCGATCTTCTTTTTGAGCGGTTTCTTAATCCCGAAAGAGTTAGTCAGCCTGATTTTGATATTGATTTTGCCGATACTCGTAGAAGTGAAGTAATAGAATACGTTACTAAAAAATATGGCAAAGACCACGTTGCTCAGATTATCACCTTTGGGCGCATGGAATCTCGAGCTGCCATTCGTGATACAACCCGGGCGCTCGGCATGTCCTATAGCGAAGGAGATCGGGTGGCCAAACTTATTCCTTTTGGAGCAAAACTTAAAGACGCGCTTAATGAATCGGAAGAACTCAGCGCTCTTTATCAAGGGGAAGCGCAGGTAAGAAAACTCTACGATATGGCAACGAAGCTTGAAGGGGTGGCGAGACATGCATCACTGCATGCTGCCGGAGTAGTGATTTCTTTTGATAAATTAACTGAATATACCCCCTTGCAACTCGCTACTAAGGGAGATATATCTGTTACGACCCAATACTCGATGTACCACGTTGAAAGTGTTGGTCTGGTTAAAATGGATTTTTTGGGTCTTTCAAATCTCTCAATTTTGCAGAATGCTTTACGTATTATCCGCAAAGTTAATGGGGTTGAAATAGATCTCTCTTTGATTCCAATTGATGATAAAGAAACTTATGGGATATTAAGCCGAGGAGATACAACCGGAGTTTTTCAGCTCTCTTCTGATGGGATGAAAAGATATTTACGCGAGCTTAAGCCAACAACTTTTGAGGATATTATTGCCAATTTTGAGACGTGCTGTGGGTAAAAAAATTAAAGAACTAATGGATGAACAAAAAAATAAACTTATAGAAGGGATGTTAAAGAATAGTGTTGATAAAAAAACGGCGGATAAAATCTGGCAATTTATCGAACCGTTTGCCCGTTATGGTTTTAATAAATCTCATGCTGCTGGTTATGCGATGATCGCGTATCAGACTGCTTATCTTAAAGCGCACTTCCCAGAAGCGTTCATGGCGGCTCTTCTAACCTCTGATCAGGATGATTTAGACAAGGTGGCTCGAGATATCTCGGAATGCGAACATATGGGTATTTCTGTGCTCCCCCCCGATGTTAATGAATCTTTTCCTGAATTTGCCGTAGTACCAAAGACAGGCGATATTCGTTTTGCCTTGGCAGCAATAAAGAATGTGGGTTATAAGGTTGCGGTTGAAATTTCTGAAGAAAGAAAAAAGAATGGGCATTATTTGAGCCTCGAAGATTTTATTAAAAGACTTTCCTCGGTAGTTAATAAAAAATTACTTGAAAGTTTGACTCGTGCAGGAGCGTTAGATCGCTTTGGTGAGAGAGCATCGATCCTTGCCTCTGTTCCTGAAATTTTGAAATTTGCCGCGAGTGTTCGTAAAAATTTTTCGGCTTCACAAATTGATTTATTCGGCGAAGCGCAATCTAGAGAATTAAAGATTGAATTACAAAAAGTTCCTGAGGTGCCGAAAGAAGAGCGACTTCTCTGGGAAAAGGAACTTTTAGGAATTTATATTTCAGAGCATCCATTGGATGAATTTAAGGATGCATTTGGTGTCATCCC
>JAPLVI010000017.1 GCA_026397195.1 Candidatus Berkelbacteria bacterium
TGTAAGGCCCGGGTGCGAATAGTTTGCCTCAAAGAGTCAAGCTGCACTGGTCAATGTCAGCCTTGCGACTGACATTCATATGAAGATGAAGTTCAACTGCAAATGACTGTCAGCCGCCTTTGATTTGGCTTATTGTTTGACTATATCTCCCCTGACCGGGGGTAAGTGATATAGCAAATAAGGTGCGTCCCAAGAAAATTCTTAGGATGATACTATTATATCAAAGAAATCACGATTGGTCAATGCTTGTCAAATTTTTTTAAGCTCGTTGCCCAGAATGGCTTTAGTAAGCCAAAGTAAAATCATTTTCTAAATTCGCGCTCACGATTTTTCCACAATTTATCATCTCTAGCTTAATACCACGGGCGTAAGCCCGTGGATACAAGCCAGCCCCAAGCGTTCGAAGTGAGCGGAGGAGATGTCGAACTGGCCGAGGCGTCAGGCCGAGGATACCATGGACTTACGTCCATGGTAGTTCATCTCAGCACTAGCCAAATTAGCCTTCTTTTCGTCTTTCAAGAAAAACAACGAAGCCAATAACGGTAATAAATAAAGCCAAAATTATTAGAGCAATGACAATAATTATAGAAATAAATCGAGCAAAATAAGAGGCAATACTGTGAATAATTGCCTGACCCAAGTGGGTGCCATCAAGAACGAAAATTACAATAAAAAAAATCAAAAAATAGATAATTAAATTCTTGAGATTTTTTGGTTGAGAGACATAATTATAATCAATATAGGCCTTCATCCTTTCCCAAAGACTAGGCGGAGAAACATCTGAATTCGAGGAGAGATCAATTATTGCCTGCTTGTATTCTTTGACCGCCAGCTCGACTTCGCGCGCCGTCACCTTCTCTTCATAGCGGGAAAAAACTCGTTCTTTAATTTCAAGTGCTTTCATTAAACCGGGGAGATTAGTGAAACGCTCTTTAGCACTTTTAATTTTGTGATAAATCGTTGGTCCGGGATAACCCATATCAGCCAGCATAAAATTCAAAAGCTTGTCCGATTCCAAAAGTGCCATCAAAAGTCCAGAGATCGTCCCCTCTTCTTGGTAGGTCTTAATTACCGACCAGTCAATAATTTTATTTCCACTTTCAAAAAATTCTTCCGGCATAAATCGAAGATACAAATATTTTCAATTACTATTTTACTTCAACTGGTTCTTCAAATAAAGATAAGCAAGAGAATATAATATTTTTTTTAACTCTGCGCTATTTCTTTTAACTTGCTAAAAAACACATCTTTTTCTTTCATACCAAGAGGTTGGATGATTGCTTGAATATAATCCGAAACAACATTTTTGATCTCTTCATCAATGATTTTAGCCATCTCTTCTTGGGTATAATTATCTTCAAGAAAAGTAACAAAATTTTCTGGCGTTATGTTTTTTGCTTCTGGTTTGTCTTTGGTGATGCGAACAAAAATTGCCATTTCCACCAAATCCCCGAGTTCTTTTATCTGGCTTTCGGCCGCTTCTGCACTAAAACCAATACTTATCAAGGCCGTCTTTACATTTTCAAAATTTTTATCAATCTCATCCATTTTGCCTCCTTCCCGCGTTAAATCGTCTGCCAGTTTCCTCCATTCTTTTCAGAAATTCGGGATCTTCCGATAATTTACGTATGAATTCAAATCCCTCGCCCTTAAATTGAAGACGCACCGTATGATGACTAGGCCTTAATCCAGCATAAATCCGTTGGGATCCCCACCTAAAGCATGCTCCCCCAGTTCTTTTTCTTAAATCGTCAAGCGTTTTAGCTCGTTCTGTTCCTTCTTTCCCATAGAGAAAGTCAACGCCAACCATGGATCCGATTACCGCTCCGGTAAAAAGGATTGCTCTCTGCGCGGCTTCACCGACAACTGGCATTGCTTTTTCTAGTCCTTCTCTGGTTCTAGCCAAAAATCCCTGGCCTCGACCTTCTGGATTGCTCTCAGCCTCTCTTTCTCCTTCTTCCGCCCTAGTTGGTCTAGTCTCTTCTTCCCTTTCGGCTGGCTGCTCAGCAGCTGCTTCTCGGGGAGCTTCTGGCGGAGGAGTAGCGGGTTCTTCGCCCTGCTCTGGCCCCATACCTTGCCTCCCTTCACCTGGTGCACCTTCTGGTCCGGGCATAAAATTTATAATCATAGAACTCCTTTATTATTTAAATTTTGATTATTCTGATTTGGCTCGGATTTTGGATTTTTATCATTTGAATTTGTTTGGGATTTGCCTGCCCCGCGAAGCTCGGAGAGCGAAGTGGGGGGATTTTGGATTTGGGATTTCGTTATCTCTATTTTACCCCAACTGGCTCTTCAAAGACAGATTCTGAATCTAAAACCTCATCTTCATCCCGCTTTTTTTCTAAATTGCGAAAGGACAATTCGGTTTCGGCAAAAAATAGTTCAATTTCCCCCACCGGACCGTTACGATGTTTTTTAATCAAAATGTCAGCAATATTCTTTTTCTCTGACTCGCGGTCATAATAATCTTCGCGGTAAATAAACATCACCACATCAGCATCTTGCTCAATCGAGCCTGATTCGCGTAAATCGGAAAGTTGAGGAATTTTGTGTTCGCGATGCTCAACCGCCCGCGAGAGCTGGGAAATGGCAAGCACCGGCACAGCCAGTTCCCGCGCGATCGCTTTAAGACCTCGCGAAATATCAGAAATTTCCTGCACCCGATTAGGTTCTCTCGCCGAACCATATCTTCCTTCCA
>JAPLVI010000118.1 GCA_026397195.1 Candidatus Berkelbacteria bacterium
ACAAAAGGGACACCCAATAAAACAACTGAAGAGCAAAGGGAATTGTTTAATAAACTATGGTCTAGCAACCTTCCAAAGATGGAGAAAGCATTTGAACATGTACTTCAACAAGACCCTGCAAAGTATCTCGGATCAAGCAGGTAAAATTAATTCAATCACGGTCGAGGCGGATTCGATAGATAATGTCGCGTCGCTGACCTCGGAGATAAAATCTAAATTAGGCGACATAGTTGATGTCACCTCACAGCAAGATAGCTCCCAATCAGCGATAAAGCCGCTTGAAAATATTAAAACAATTTCTTTTTATAGCTTAATCGGCTCGCTTTTAGCCGGAACAGTGATTATCTTTTTAACCATGGTAATGATTGTTAGGGAACGAAGACGGGAAATTGGAGTTTTGAAGGCAATCGGTGCTTCCAATATAATCGTCGTTACTCAATTTACGGTCGAGTCTTTAGTTTTAACGCTTTTGAGCAGTGTCGTCGGTATTATTCTTGGTTTAGTTTTGAGCAATCCGGTATTAAAAGTTTTAGTCAATAATTCCAGCTCAACCAGCCAAGCCGGCGGTCCGGCTGGCGGAGGAGCTAGGGGAATGATGATGCAGTTCGGGATGAGCGCCCAAGGGGCTTTGCGCGACCTTCACGCCATCGTGGGTTGGGAGATAATCATTTATGGGTTGCTTGCCGCGGTCATAATCGCATTTCTTGGCAGTGCCATCCCATCATTTGTAATCGCTAAAGTAAGACCAGCCGAGGTCTTAAGATCGGAGTAAATATGCTTTCTGTTAAAAATCTTACTAAACAATTTAAATCAGGAGATACTAAGGTCGTGGCGGTCAATAATATCAGCTTGAGCGTTCCGCAGGGCATTTTTGCCTCAATTATTGGCAAAAGTGGCAGCGGTAAAAGCACCTTGCTCTCTCTTCTGGGGGCACTGGATAAACCGAGCGCCGGAGAAATTATTGTTGATGGTAGAGATATAGCTAAAATGAGTGACAGCCGGTTAATTGATTATCGTCGCAATAAAATTGGTTTTGTTTTTCAGAGTTATAATCTCATACCAAATTTATCGGCCTTAGAAAATGTAATGCTGCCTATGGAATTTGCCGGTGTAAAAGCTAAAGCCAAAAGATTAAGGGCAGAAAAGCTTCTGCGTGAAGTCGGGTTAACCAAGGAGAAGTTTGCCCGTAAGCCGACCCGATTATCTGGTGGTGAACAGCAGAGAATCGCCATCGCTCGAGCGCTGGCTAATTCTCCAAAATTAATTTTGGCTGATGAACCGACAGGAAATTTAGACAGTGCTACGGGAAAGATCATTATTGAATTATTGAAAAAATTAGCCAAAATCGAGAAGACGACCATTATTGCTGTTACCCATGATCAAGGTATTGCCCATGAAGCCAAAATAAAATTTACCCTTAAAGATGGCAAATTGGTAGCTTAGCGTTAGCACCAATTATTTTAAAATATGCCAATCAACATCAATAGTTTAAAGAAAAATTATGTCTATATTATCATTTTAATAGTTGGTTTAACGGCCCTTATTTCTGGCGGCATAGCAATCTGGCATTTCTCTAAAAAACAAACCAATTCTTCAGTCGCAGGTGTTAATGATAACCAAAATATGCCGGGGCGTAATGGTGGAAATTGGGGGCAAGGTTCAAATCGTGATAATTTTAAACCCCTTCACGGCACAATCCAATCAATTGATGAGAGTAGCAAAACTATTGTAATGAAGGCCGATGACGGCTCCAGCAAAAATATTGTTTGTTCCGATTCGACTAGAATTATGAAACAAGATAATGGCCAAAGAGCCAATCTTACCTTAGCTGATCTTAAAGTTAATGATGAAATTAATGTTATGAGCACTGATGATAGCCAAACGAATATTCAGGCTAGAGCAATCTTTATTGGCACATTCACTCGGCCGCAAGATAACGGCTCAGGTTCGCAGGAAAACTTTCAGGGAAACTTCAATAATAGTTAAGTTTCAGTTTAGACTGATAATTTGTTTGAGATGACAAAAAAGGAGCTGCCAGGGCTCCTTTTTTGATTTTGATTTTATTTTTATGATGTATTGGCGATGATGATTATTTTTTATATTGTTAAACTAATTATAAAAAGCTCACCTGAGAATTTGCTTAATTAGCTGGTAAATCTGCTAAAATAGAAGAGATGATAACACTTCTCTGGATTATTATTGCTAATTTTATTAACGGCTTGGTCGCTTTTGCTGGCGCAATTCTTTTTATTTTCAAAGATAAAAAATTAAAGAAAATAACTGCTGCCCTAATTGCTTTTTCTGCCGGAACTTTAATCGGTGGAGGATTGTTGCATTTACTGCCTGAATCTTTAGAAAAAATAGATAAATCGACTGCTTTTCTTGTCTTTATCCTGGGTTTTAGTGTTTTCTTTTTGGTGGAAAAATATTTACATTGGCATCACTGCCACCAGGAAGAAGAGAAGTGCCCTCATCCTTTCACCTATTTAATTCTCTGGGGAGATGGTATTCATAATTTTATTGATGGTTTAGCTATTGCTGCCTCGTTTTTAGTTGATGTGCGTTTTGGCATAATCACGACACTTGCTATTATTTCTCATGAAATACCTCAAGAAGTGACTGACTTTGCTGTTCTTATCCATGGCGGTATGGAAAGAAAAAAAGCTTTATTATATAATTTTATTGCCCAGTTAACAGCGGTTTTGGGCGGCATTTTTGGCTTTTTTTTGGCAGAAATTTTCAATTATAAGCCGTATATGTTGGCTATTGCCGCCGGAGGATTTGTCTATATTGCTGCTTCAGATTTAATCCCCGAGATAAAAAAAGAAGGGCATCTTGGCAAATCCATTATCACTTATTTACTATTTTTGGGCGGTATTGTTTTTATGATATTAATTAAATTTTTGATGGGGGAATAAACATGACTAATATTTTTTTGATAATTATTGCACTTATCATTGGTTATCTTATCGGTTCTATTTCGCCCGCCTATATTTTGGGGCGAATTTTAAAAAAGATTGATATTCGTGAACATGGAGATGGCAATGCCGGCGGAACGAACACTAAAAATGTTTTGGGTTGGGGCCCGGCGGTGATTGTGGTTATTTTTGATTTTACCAAAGGGCTACTTGCTATGTTTATTGCCTGGAAGTTGGGTTTATCCGTTCCTTTTATCTATGCCGCTGGTTTTGCCGCTATCTTGGGCCATATTGCGCCTTTTTATTTGGGTTTTCGCGGCGGGCAGGGGGCGGCGACTGCTGTCGGCATGCTTTTTTTCTCGTTAGGCATGCTTATATCAAAAGGTTACCTTCCCTGGGATGCCTTAACTATTTTGGCTATTGCTGCTCTTTCAGTTTTTTTTATTACTCACAGCGGAACATTGACAGGGATTGTCGTTCTGCCGATGACAATATATTTTGTTCTTAATCGTTTTGATATTAATAGTTATTCTATTGGAACAGCCCTTATTATTCTTTTTCTCTTTGCGGTCCAAGTTTTTCAAGTCCACAAGAAAAAACTTTTTGCTCTTAAACCACAAACTAAGCAAGAATTGATTGTTTGGCGGCTTTATATGCGTCCGCTGGCATTGCTCCTGCTCGTTATCTATTGGTATTTTGGCAGAGTAACAGGCCTTTGGATACTTGGTATAATTACAATTTTGGCCTCAATCCCTGATATTATTCGCCTCCTTCTTCCCAGGGTAAATAAATTCTTTTTCGTAAACTGGAAACACAAGGTATATAAGAAAAAAGAAAAACGTAGTTTTTCTTCAATTACACTTTTCCTCTTTTCATTTTTTATGATTCTCTTGCTTTTTCCTTGGCCGATTGCAGTTATTGCTCTTCTTTTTCTTGTTTTTGGTGATATGGCTTCAAAAATTTTTGGCATACAATTTGGCCACACGCACATCTTTCCTAAAACCCATAAAGATTTAGAGGGGGCATTGGCTTATGTTTCAGTTTGTTTAGCTATTGGTTATATTGCCCATAATTATCTGCCAATTTCGATGGCCACAGTGGCTATTGGCGCGGTGGTCGCTTCAATTGTCGAAACTTTGCCTTTAGGAGTCGATGATAATCTGACCGTCGCTCTCTCATCGGCAGCATCAATGTTCATTGCTGAAAAAATTTTTTGAACTAAATATATTTTTTTTAAAAAATAGGCCCCATCGCAGGTGCGTTGGGGCCTTTCGGCGTGTGTTCTTATGAGTTGCGGGTTGCTAAGCCGCAAGCTCGGGCAGGGCATTCAATGCCCTATGGAAGGGGACCTCCTTCCCTTCTTTTCGCCAGAGGCGCACGAGTGCTTCGGCAGCCAGTCCGGCGTGGGTGGCGTTCATCGCATGTGGTGCGATGAAGGGCTGACAGCCAATGCCACGCAGGGCATCACGGAAGGCCTCGTTCTGTGACCAGCCACCAGTGATGGCGACTTCGGTGCCGAGCGGTCGGCCGAGGAAGCCAGCGACCTCATGGAGGTTCTGACGACAGGCCTCAGCCATGGTTCGGACGACAGAAGCCAGAGCCCGCGGGTGTGAGTCCTTGCATTGGTCCAGTACCCACGCAGCTGTCTTGATGCCTTCCTCGTCCCTCGGCGCCTCCTGCAGCGTCAGGATGATGCCTTGGTCGAGGCACTGCCTTGCCGCTTCGGCTGCTTCGGCGTACGTCTCGTAGCCGGCACCGTTCTTGAGCTGCTTCCAGGTTGGTCCGAGGAAGGCGGCATTGGTAATTGCCGCCTGACTATGGCCGACCCCCTCGACAGCAATCTGACTGAACTTCTCTTGGTCGGCGCCCCTCGGCACCTTGCCCTTGAACCTGACCGCCACACCTCCCCAGCTGCCGGTCCAGATGACGACGTCGGCGATGGCGAAGCCGACGAGGCGGGAGTAGACGGAGTCGTGCGAAGCAGGGACGATGTAGACGCCGTCATCGGCTTCGATCAGCTCGTGCTCATCGAAGAGCGGCCAGCCCTCAGGCTGGAAACGGCTGAAGAAGCCGTGCCCATAGAGCACATCGAAGACCCGATGGGCGTTGGGATGTAGCAGGCCCTGATCCTGTTGCATTACTGGATCGCGGCCCTGGATTCCCGATAGCCAGTAAGTCAGCAAGTCACAGAGCGGTACGATGGTCTTGGCCCGTGCGATAGTCTCCAGGGTGTCGTAGGCGGAGATCTGACAGACGGGCTGGAAGCTATCGGTAATCGTCCAGCCGCTCCAGCTCTTCCAGTTCGGTACCCGGGCTTGCACTACCTGGGAGTATCCCCGATCGAGCATGGAGCGGTAGTGCAGTAGCGGCCAGAGATTGTCCATCGTCGGCTCATCGCCGGTGAACACGGCCAGGTCAGCACCGGGAATGCCGAAGGTGATGATGTCGCCTGGAGCAGCCTTCTCCCGGATGAGCTGAAGAATGACTTCCTTCAGCCATTCGGCATTCCAGGCTCGGCCTTTGGGAGTGTCACTCCACCAGATGTTCGGCCACCGCATGACTTCCTTGGCGCCATTCGGTCCGTACTCAATGGCGGTCACCCCAGTTGTGACGCCGATGACCGTGGCTATGATACGCCTGTCGAGCTTCATGGTTTGTTCTCTCCCTGTTTCCATAGCGTTACCTTGGCTTTGCCAAGGAGGTGTATCATCGCAAGTATGAAAATTCTAACATAAAAATAAGTTATTGTAAACATAAACCACCAAAAAGATCTTTTATCCACATACTAAAATTTGTCCCTATATTATAATAGTAATGAAGTGCAAATAGGAACGATTATTAAATAAGTTCAAAAAATTAGGATATCTTGTGGAAAAGGCAACTAATAAGGTTGGGAAGATTTCGCCGCAATCCAGGATGACTAATCAAAGATTAGAAATAATTTCTTATCTACAATCGACAAAGGAACATCCAAATGCCGAAAAAATATATATTGAAATAAAGAAAAAACTGCCCAAGATTTCGCTGGGAACGATTTATCGCAATCTTGAATTTTTGCAGAAAAAAAATCTAATTAAAAAATTAAATTTTGGCGAAGATAAAGACAGATTTGATGGCGATACTTCAGTTCATCATCATTTTTACTGCCTCCGTTGCCGACGAGTAATTGATTTGGCTCTACCTGATGCCTATCAGTTGGCAGAAAGAATTGTAAATTCTCACAATGTAGAAGTTTCAGAATTTAGTATAATATTCAAAGGAAGATGCAATATTTGCAAATAAAAAGTTCAGCCATAGGCCGATCTGCCTCTGGCAAAAAAAGAAAGGAAACTAATATGAATGAAACTCAAAAAAATTTAAGACGCGCTTTCGCCGGCTAATCAATGGCAAGAAACAAGTATTTTCAATTTGGCTTGCGAGCCAAAAAAGAAGGCTATCGCTCAATTGCTAGAATTTTTAAAGAAACAGAAGACAATGAGAGGGCTCATGCAGAGCGGTTGCAGGAATTGATGGAAGACAAGCCGGATGTTGATTTGATTGGCTATACTGTGCCACCAATTCAAGGGACAGAAGCTAATTTGATGGAGGCGATAGAGGGAGAGCACTATGAGAATACCAAAATGTATCCCAGTTTTGAGAAAATCGCAAGATCTGAGGGAGAGAAAGAAATCGCCGATGCTTTTAAAGAAATTTCCGAGGTCGAAGAAGAACACGAAAAAAGATACAGAATTCTTTTGAAAAATTTACAAGAGGGTAAGATGTTTAAGAGAGAGAAGCCAATTCGATGGAAATGCCTTAATTGTGGCTATGTCTTTGAGGGGACTGAAGCACCAAAGATTTGTCCTGCCTGCAACCATCCTCAATCTTTCTATGAAGTGTGGTGCCAGCCATATTGAGGCTTGACAGGGCATATATAATAAATAAGGAGGAAAAAATGGCAGAGAATAATTATGAGGAAGCGCAGACTTATCAGGATCCGTATAACCCAAGTGAATTGGAGCAAAAACACGTCCCAATTATTGAGACTAATACTAATTATGTGAGGGTGAAAGTTGGCGAGGAGAAGCATGTGATGGAGGCAAATCACTGGATTCAATATATTGAGCTTTTTGCTGATGATGAGTCCACTGCGCGAATTGATCTTTCACCGGGCGAAGAACCGGAAGCAGAATTTGAGGTCGATGTGCCTAATACTAAAAAGATTGTTGCTCAAGAGC
>JAPLVI010000037.1 GCA_026397195.1 Candidatus Berkelbacteria bacterium
ATGCTCTGGATTCGACCAAAATCAAACGCGAGCTTGGATTTCAACCTAAATATAAGTTCAAAGAAGGCATGAAAGAAACCATTGAGTGGTATAAGAATAATCAAAGCTGGTGGCAAAAGATAAAAAATGGAACATTTAAAGAATACTATCAAAAACAATACTTAAAAAGAAAGTAAAATGAAAATACTTATTACCGGCGCCAATGGCATGCTTAGCTTGGCGCTAAAAAAGAAATTACGACCTAAAAACAAATTAATCCTGACTGATATTCATAATATGGATATTACCAAGGCTAAAAAGGTATCCGATTTTTTCAACAAGACTAATCCGGAAATAGTCATTCATGCCGCTGCTTACACTGATGTTGATGGCGCCGAAGCCAATAAGGCTCTGGCTTTAAAAATAAACCGAGATGGAACAAGAAATGTGGCCTTAGTATGCAAAAAATTAGATATTCCTATTGTTTATATTTCTACTGATTATATTTTTGGTGGCGGAAAAAAGAAACCATACACCGAAAAAAATAAGCCCAATCCCCTCTCTGTCTATGGTTTTTCTAAATATGCCGGAGAAAAAGAAATTAGGAGAATCACCAAAAAACATTACATAACTCGTTCCGCTTGGCTTTACGGCCCGGGAGGTAAAAATTTTGTCATGACAATATTGCGTTTAGCTTCCGAGTTAGATGAATTAAAAATTGTTAATGACCAGAGAGGCTGCCCTACTTATACCTTTGATTTAGCTGAAGTGATTTCTAAACTTATTAAAAATGGAAAATATGGCACTTATCATGTTGTTAATTCAGGCTCTTGCACCTGGTTTCAGTTTGCCAAAGAAATCTTAAAAATCAAAAAAATAAAAAAGAAGGTCATCCCCATAACCTCAAAAGAACTCAACCGACCCGCTAAAAGGCCAACCTATTCAGTCCTATCTAATAAAAAAGTAAAGAAAACTGGCGTCAACCTCAGACCTTGGCAAAAAGCATTAGCAAATTTTCTGGAAACTGTCCCCTCCTGAAAAATAATCAAAGAGTGACAAAGCAGAGTAAATTTTGTATATTGTTTAAGTAGTATTTAAACTAAATTGAATTTTTTATCTCATGACATTAACCCATAAAATTGCCAAGCATACAACAATCCAAGTCGTTGGAAGAGTTTTGGGCTACTGTTTGAGTCTTGTTTCAATTATTTTTGTCACCCGATATCTCGGGACAGATGGTTTTGGTAGATATGTAATTATTACTGTTTTTGTCAATGCGGTTGCTATTCTTGCTGAATTGGGTATCGACCAGATAATGATTAAAGAACTCTACAAGACAAAAAGGGATAATAGAGATGAGATTATCGCCAATGCTTTTGCTTTAAGAATAGTAAGCGCCTTAATTATCTTTATTATTGGCGCCTTATCAAGTCACTTCTTCCCCTACAATTCGGTTGTGGTAATTGGTATCTGGATCGTATCTTTTTCCGCTTTTCTTAATGCGATTAGCCTAATATTTCTTGATATTTTCCAGATATCTTTGACTATGCACTATCAGGTCATAGCAGATTTCTTAGGCAAAATACTAACATTTATTTTGGTTGTCCTTTCCGTTTATCTGGATTTGGGATTATATTTTATTCTCCTGGCCATCGTTGCTGGTACTATCTTGCAGTTTTCAATAGCCTATATTTGGGCGGGGGGATTGATGAAGTTGAGTCTCAAATTTAATTGGACGATTTGGAAAGGACTTTTAATCAAGTCAATCCCCCTTGGAATCAGCATTGTTCTAGGTTTTATTTATTATAAAGTTGATACAATCATTCTTTCTCTCCTCAAACCGAGTTATGATGTAGGTATTTATGGTGCTTCCTATAAAGTTCTTGATGTCGTCGTCGCTTTCCCTGCAATGTTTTGCGGTCTTCTTTTCCCGATTCTCGCTGGTTGCTATGCTAAAAAACACATGAATCGTTTTAATGCCCTCATCCAAAAAGGGTTTGATATTCTTATCATCACTGGCGTCCCTATAACCATCATATTATTAGGGTTGGCTAGACCAATCATCTTTCTTATCGCCGGCAATCAATTCATCAATTCAATAAGGGTTTTGGAGATTCTTGCTCCGACTGCTATCCTAATTTTTATTAATTCGATCTTCTTTATTGCTATAGTTGGTGGAGATAAGCAAAACAAACTTATCTTCCCTTTTACATTTCTGGCCATTTTTAATATTGTTCTAAATCTTATCCTCATACCCAAATACAGTTACATCGGAGCAGCCATAGCGACTATCGCTACCCAAATTCTCGCATTGGGAATTCCGTGGCTATTGACAAGAGAATTCTTTTCTACCAAAATATCTTTCAGGATTACATTAAAAGCAATGCTGGCGGGAGCGGTGATGTTTTTTGTTTTTATATTAATTCAGAAATTCAATATTGGCATTAATTGGAATAATCTGGAAAATATTAATACCTTCAACCGCTTAATCGTTTTAGGTGTAGTCACAATACTGGGAACAGCAATTTATCTCGGCTTGTTATATATCCTCGGTGGAATCAATAAGACCACCATTCAAAAGATTCTCCAGGATGAGGAGGCGTGATGGTGGATAAGAAAAATGTTGTTACCCTTAATTGGAATAATGCCAAGGACACGATTGTAGTTTCGAGGGTATCTAGATTTTGTGCGTTCGAGAAAGGGCAAGGCAGAATATAATTGGTTGACGGTTAAATGACAAAAATTTCATTCGTTTTCGGAACAAGACCCGAGGCAATCAAGATGGCACCGGTAATTATCGGCGCCAAAAAGGAAAGGGGGCTTACGCCCCTTGTTTTATTGACAGGACAACACAGAGAGATATTGGATTCAGTGCTCGACCTTTTTAAAATCAGACCAAAGATAAATCTTGGAGTGATGAGAAAAAATCAGACACTCTCGGAACTTACAGCCAGAATCATAAAAAAACTTAATCCAGTTCTGGAGATAGAAAAACCGAATATTGTCTTGGTTCAAGGAGACACAACTACGGCTCTGGTTGGGGCGCTCTTGGCTTTCTATCATCAAATACCTGTCGGGCACATCGAGGCGGGATTGAGAAGTTTTGATAAGTTCCAACCATTCCCCGAGGAAATAAACCGATGCATGATCAGCCAGATTGCCGATCTACATTTTGCGCCAACTAAAGATGCAGCCAAGAATCTATTGACTGGGGGTATCAAAAAAGATCAAATATTTATTGTTGGGAATACTGTAATCGATGCCATAAATCTTATCGCTAAAAAAGTAAATATTTTTAGTAAAAAGGAGTTGAATAAATTGAATTTGGGGAAAATAATGGTACTCATCACAACTCACCGTCGAGAAAATATTGGCCCACCAATGGAGAATATTTGTCGAGCTATTCTGAAACTGATTAAGTTTAATCCGGAATTGATATTCGTTTTGCCTATGCATCCTAATCCTAAAGTCAGGGAAACTTTAAAAAAATATCTGGATAATAACCCCAATGTCCATCTGATTGAGCCACTTGATTATCCTGATTTTGTATTGATGATGAAAAAAAGCTACTTCATCCTAACAGATTCGGGAGGCGTGCAAGAAGAGGCACCAAGTTTAGGTAAGCCAGTGCTCGTCTTGAGAGAAACAACGGAAAGGAAGGAGGGCATAAAAGCCGGCACAGCCATTATGGTCGGCACCAATCAAAATAAAATATTCGATACCGCAACCAAACTCATAAAAAACCCGCGAACTTATAAAAAAATATCTTTAGTTAAAAATCCATACGGCGATGGTAAATCAAGCCAGAGAATCATCGAAATCATCAAGTATTATTTTAGTAACAAAAAATGAAACCAAAAGTTCTACATCTTTTCTCGGTTAAGAGTAATTTGGGTGACGCTATTCGTATCAACGAAATGAGAAAATATCTGAGTAAGCATTCCCAATATGATCATCTAAATTTTGCCAATAGTCTTGGGTCTAAATTAAATTTAAAAAATCTTTTCATTTATTTACGCGGTTTGCTTGGAGGGAAGTCACTACCGATTATTAAAGAACAGATTTATCTAAACAGATGCATCGAGGCAACAAAAAATAAATTACGATCAAAGAACTTCGACTCTATTGTGGCTGAATTAGCACACAATGGTTATGTCGGCATCAAGGCTGCTCGAGGATATAACATCAAAATAATAACTGATGTCCACGGTATCGCTTCTCAGGAATATGCCGAGAATAAATATCAAAGAAAAATCAAAGATTATTCAAGGCTAATTGAAGATCTCGATCGTTTTATCTTCACCAAATCAGATGTCCTGATCTGTGTTTCGCAAAATATGAAAAGGTTCGCTATTGAAAAATATGGTGATCAAGGCAATTTTTTTATTGCCCCAAACGGAACGCAGGTATCAGATTATAAAGCAAAGTTTAGCAAGCCTTTAAAGCTAATTTATGGCGGGATCTTTGCCTTTTGGGAAGATTTGGATACTTTCCTTGATCTTGCCAGATACGATAAAAAGAATAAATATTTCCTCATGGGTGATGGGCCAGAGAAAAAAAGAATTATGCGCCGAATTAAGAAAGAAAAAATTCCAATTCGCTACCTCGGGTCAAAAAAAAGAGAGGAAGCACACCGTATCTTTGCTAAAATGAATGTTGGAGTAGCTCCCACGACAACTGGCGTGACCAGGCAAGTAGCTAGCCCAATTAAGGTTTATGATTATATGAGTCTCGGCTTGCCAGTCATTACTGCTCGCTGTGGAGATTGGGGTGAAGATATCAAAAAATATGATGCCGGTTTTGTCTGCCAAAAAAGCGACGCCAAAATGTTTTTGGAAGCTGTCAGGCAACTGGAAAATCAAAATATCTGGTCTCTCAAAAGCTCTAATGCCATCAAATTATCCAAGAGCAGGGACTGGCAAAATATTTTTGAAAATTCACTTAAAAAAATTTTTCAAGGCTCATGAAAAAGACCAAACACATTCTCTTTATTACCAATTCAACCATCTCGGGAGGAGCAGAAATCTGCCTCAAGAATCTCATAATTGAACTTTTGGACTATCCTCTAGACATTGATTTGCTATTTCCAAAGCAAGGAGAAATAAAAAATCTTTTTGCCGGGATAAGGGTGGCAAAACACAAACTGTTATTAGGCTCAAGTTCAATCAAGTTCCGCGGTCTTAATCTCTATTCGCCAACCATTTTGCATCATTATTTCAAACTTAAAAACTCCATCGTCAAAATCAACAAAAAAAATAAGGTCGATCTTATCTTTGTTCAGCAAGATCCTAAAGAGAAAATTCTCGCTGCAATTTTAGGCAGAAAATTAAATATTCCCGTTATTTGGATGGAGCACTCAAAGCTCCATCCCTGGCAGAGGTTGCCACATTTTAGATATCTTTATCATTTATTTGCCAAAAAAGTTTCGCGCATTATCGCTGTCTCTTTCGCTGTCAAGAAATCATTGGTGGGTATTGGTATCCTTTCAAAAAAAATTAAGACCGTTTGGAATGGAGTCAGAGCGGCAAAGCTTAACGACCAAGAAACCGAAAGCCTTAAAAATAAATGGGGGCTCAAAGATAAAATCGTCTTTGGGCTGGCTTCACGACTGACTCGCAATAAAGGCATTTTTGAACTGCTTGAGGCAGCCAAAGGAGTAATCAAAAATAACAAAAAGATCATCTTCTTAATCATCGGTTCGGGCAAAGAAGAGGACAATTTAAAACAACAGGCACGAGCATCGATTGCTAAAAATCAAATAAAATTTATGGGTTTTCAAAATAATGCTGCCTCACTCAACAGTCTTTTCGACGTTGTTGTCAGCCCATCTTTTGATGAAGGCGAGGGGCTTCCCTTGAGAATAATCGAAGGAATGGCTCAAGCCAAACCCATTATTGCCACAGATATCTCTGGGTCAAAAGAAGAAGTTATAGATAGGATAAACGGCTATTTAATCAAAACCCACGACGTGGTGATGCTTAAAAAAAAGATCATTAAACTAGCTAATAATCAAACTTTACGGGAAAAGATGGGCAAAGAAAGTCTAAAAATTTATAATCGTCGCTTTACCGTAGAAAAAATGACAAGCAAAATATATCACCAAATATCAAAAACCATAGCTAGCCGAAATGAAAAAAATTAAGGTTGTATATTATAATGACGCAAAAACTAGAGATGGTGGAATCGGAGGATCGCAGAAACATCTTTTCTCTTTGCTAGAGAACCTTGATCAGAATAAATTCAAGCCCTACCTCATCTGTCCTAATGATTCCAGTCTCAAAAAATGGAGAGATTCAATCAGGGGATTAAAGGTTAAAGTTTATCCTATTTTTGATCATCAAAGGCCACTCTTTGTTAATATAAAAGCAGTAAGGCAAAAATTAAAAGAAATAAAGCCAAAAATCATTCATCTGCAATTCTGGACACCTTATTCCTGTGCCGCCGGGCTGGTCGCCTCAAAACTTGCCAAAGTGCCTCTTATCATGAGTACCGAACACTCCTTGATCCCGATCGGCGATTCAAAATGGTACCTCATACCCCTTAAGGCAATCTATCAAATTATGCGCAAAAAAATTATCAATTATCCCACGACAGTTAGTTTGGCGTCAAAAAAAATGATGAAGCATGGTCAGTTTTTTGGTAATAAAAAAATCTTTGTCATACATAATGGAATTAGTCTTTCCGAACCACAGATGAAACCAATTCTTACCTCTAAAATTGACCAAAAAAAAGTAAATTTTGTAACCGTTGCCAGAATTAATGGAGAGAAGGGGCATGATGATATTTTGCGGACAATCAAGTGCATCAATCCTAAAATAAGGAAAAAAATTCACTTTCATTTTATCGGCGATGGTGAAAAATCTGAGAAAATCAAAAAGAAGAGCAGGGAGATGGGGTTCAAAAACAAGATAACCTTTTGGGGAACGAGGAACGATGTTAGACAAATCCTGCCCCAATTCAATATTTTTCTTTTTCCGTCCTTAAGAGAAAATTTTCCTCTGGCAATTCTGGAGGCAATGGCTGCTGGTCTTCCCATTATTGCTACTGATGTCGGAGGCATATCAGAAGCCCTTAAGCAAAACAAGGGAGGATTTCTTGTACCAATCAAAAGGATAAAAATTTTAGCACAAAAAATCATTTTTTTGGCGACTCATCACAGATACGCAGAAAGAATGGGCAAATTCAATTCTAACTTGGTGCGAATCCTCTTTTCTGATAAAATAATGACAAGAAAAACCGAAAAACTTTATGAAGATGCAATCAGAGATTCTAAAAAACGCAAACAAAATTAATTTTAACTTTGTTATTGCTGGAATATTAACGAGTGTTCTTGCTTTGGGTTTTGTCTTGGCGATAATAAAAAACCCCCTCAGTGCTATAATCTTAATCACCGCCTTCGCCCTCTTAATTATCTTTACTTTACGGACAGACTTCGGAATTTACCTGATTGTCCTCTCTCTTATCACTGGACAGCTTTTAAGAATCCCCATAACTGAAGGCTCGGCCATACAGTTGACTGATATTCTCGTTGTTGCTTTATCATCAGTTTGGATCATTAAAAAAATTATCCTTAACGAAAAAATAAAAAGTACCTTTATCGGTCCATTTCTATTTATCTTTCTCTCTATTGCTCTACTTTCGTTCGTTAATGGTCTGAGGTTTTTAAATTTAGACCAAGCGATGATCTCCTTTTTCTATCTTTTAAGACTTTGGGCTTATGCTACTTTGTTTTTTATTGCTACTGACATATTTAAACAGGAAAAAAACATTTACACATTTAAAAAAATACTCTTTTTTGCCTTTTTCGCCATTGCCGTTGCCGGAATAATCCAGATTATTATCTTTCCCAGTCTAATGAAATGGGCAGCCCTCTATGGCTGGGACCCACATATGTATAGGCTTTTCTCTACTTTCTTAGATCCAAATTTTGTCGGCGCGTTTCTTGTTATAGGACTAATGATAGCTCTTGGATTTCTTTTTTATACCAAATCAATTGAAGGCAAATTGGTATTAATAGTTCTGGCAATCGTCTTTCTCGTCTCAATCATTCTCACTTATTCAAGAAGCACCTATCTTTTTCTGGCAATATCATTCCTGACCTTCTCAATTCTACGTTCAAGAAAATTGCTTCTTTTAGGTATTGCGGTAATTATTATTCTTCTTCTAATCTTTCCTAAATCTGTGGAACGTATCGAGGGTGGATTCAATATTGATGAGAGTGCCCGAAGCCGTTTCAAAACATGGGAAAAAACGATTACCATTATCAAAGATCATCCTGTTTTGGGGGTTGGTTTTAATGCTTTTCGCTACGCTCAAGATAGATATAGCTTTCTCGAAGAGGCCGCACAGGATCATTCAGGCGCAGGTTCGGATTCTTCAATTCTTTTTATCTTCGCTACCACGGGTTTCTTTGGTTTTATTGCTTATATTATCTTTTATATTCTTTCATTGATAAAAACCAAGAAGGTTTTTAGCTATTCATCTTCTCTTCAACGCAGGGCGCTTGCTCTGGCTTTATTCTCAATTCTGATCGGGCTCGCTTTCCATTCGGTTTTTGTCAATAGCCTCTTCTATCCAGCAATTATGGTTCCTCTTTTTATTATGCTTGGCATAATTTCTACCAAGAGTGCATAAAATTCTTAAAAACTTCCAAAGATCTTCTAAATAATAGGCTATAATTCCTACCAAGAGATTCTAATTTGGCATTTCCCACTTTTACGTCTCCTTTTCCTAAATATAGAATTCTGAATTCATAACTTCTTCCGCCGTTGGTCTCAAATTCAAGAGTTTCTTTTTTGTATTCTCCATAATAATCAAGAGGGTTTAGCTTTTTTTCTTCTTCAACGCCAGACCCGAGACGGAAAATATCTAAAACTGCGAAATCCTCATTTTCTTCAATATTTGCAATATCAATATCGTAAGTAAGGCGGTATTTACCAGGAAAAAGAAAAATTCCTGGACCACAATTTACATAATTTTGCCCATTAGATTGGAAATCTGACGGATCAACTTGCATTACTGTCCCATCGTAAGAAGAATCCTCAACTACCTTTCCTAACTGATGTCCAAAATCTGTTGTCTCAAAAATCAATTCTTTCTGAGTTGAACGATAAATTAAATCATATATTCTAAGACCCAACTCTCTTTGAATAATAATGTCTGTTATAAACAGCAAAAAAAAGGCGACCAAAATAAATATTATGATAAAATTGATAATTTTTTCTTTTTTCATTTACCAGAAAATTATTTTTTTTGTCAGGGCAAAATAAAAATTAAATAGAGGACTGATAATTCTTGTCCAGATCCATTGATTCATTGGTGGATCTTGATAAAAAATTTTGCCAACAAATTTTTTAAAAAGATCTTTATCATAAATTTTTCTTATTTGCCTAATTTTCTTTCTCTTCTTGATAATTTTATTCCAATTATTGGCTTGGGAAAAATATCCATAGATTAAAAATTTGTCCCGCCACCAACCGGAAAACAAGGAAAAAATTATCATCCCAATCTCCATAAAAATCAAGGCAGGTGAAATTAAAATCAAGGTTGCAATTTTGAAATTCTTAAATAAAAAGAGATATCGGTTTCTTTCTATATAATAAAATTTTTTTACATTTCGACTAAAACTGTATTTATGATATACAATTGAATTTTCCGCTAGAACATTCTTGTATCCAGCCAATATAATTCTTACACCCAAATCTAAATCTTCGGTATACATAAAAAAATCTTCATCAAAAAATC